>NZ_JBFODM010000048.1:0-75732 GCF_040908325.1 Aeromonas sp. R4-1 | reverse complement strand
TAGAGAGAACGATCAAGGTCAATACCAGCAAGAGCCGAACCTATTCGTTCTTTCGGCAAGGGGTCATCTATTACCAGTTGCTACCTAAAATGAAAGAAGCCAATGCGGTCTTGTTGATGGATAAATTTATCTACTACCTGAAGCAACACCGCTTATATACCCGCACACTTGGAATTATTTGAGTCTCTAAAAATGAGGGGATCTCTGAGCCCCGGCTGCCAATGCCTCGTAAACAGGGTATTGACGAACAGGCTCAGGCCACCCTCTAACAAAGCGGAGAATGGCGCGGGGCAGGATCAAGATCAATGCAATCCCCCCCAGAGATTTATGCAGGGCATAGAGATCCCATATTTCAAATTTAACCATCAGATAGCCCACAAGGAGCTATTGTCAAATCTGGTGTATGGCGTAGGTCAGGCGGCATTCCTGTCTGACTCATCCAGCACCTGTACTCCGTCCTTGAATTTCACGTTGTTTACTACCAGCTTCAGCAGCGCAAATCCCTTGAGTCGCTTCCACTTTTTCTGGGCCACTTCAAGCAGCTTGTAAACCATCGCCAGCGTGGTCTCCCGAGACCCGCAGTTCCGCGCTCTCTTACTTCGTAGCCTGACCGTCGAAAACGTCGACTCTATCGGGTTCGTCGTCCGGATATGCACCCAGTGCTCGGCCGGAAAATCATAGAACGCCAGCAGCTCCTCCCGGTCTTTCGTAAGCTTCTCCATCGCCTTCGGGTGCTTCGCTTCAAAGCGCACCAAGATGCGGTCAAACGCCGTGTGAGCCTCATCCCTTGTCTCGGCCATCCAGATTTCATGCAGCGCATCCTTGACCTTGGGATGCACTGATTTGGGCAACGCTGCCAGCACGTTCGCAGTCTTGTGCACCCAACACCGTTGATGAACCGTGTCCGGGTAGCACTTGGCCAGCGCTCGCCAAAAACCCAGGGCGCCATCACCGACGGCAAGCTTGGGGCCCTTGTCCAGTCCTCTGGCTCGCAGCCCCATCAAGAGCTCTGTCCAACTGGTCTCAGATTCCCTCAGGCCATCCTCGACCGCCACCAGTTCCTTATGGCCATGCTCCGTTACGCCGATGATCACCAGCAAGCAAAGCCGGTCTCCCATGCGCACGTTGCTGTATATCCCGTCCGCCCAAAAGTACACATACCGCTTCAGGCTCAGGTCCCGCTGACTCCACTCCCGATGCTCATCCCCCCAGTGCTGTTTCAGGCGGCTGATGGTATTGGCCGACAGCCCCCTGGCCTTGTCACCGAGCAACGCGCCCAGCGCCTCCTGATAGTCCCCGGTGGAGAGTCCCCGCAGGTACAACCATGGCAGCAGCTCTTCTATGCTGCCGGAGCGCTTGAGGTAGGGCGGTAGCAGCGAGCTGTTGAAGCAGATCCCTGAGCCACTTCTGTCACGCACCTTGGGCACTTTGATCTCGACATCGCCGATCCCGGTTTGGATAGTGCGTTCAGGCAAAAAGCCGTTGCGCACCACAGCTTGGCGGCCATCGGGGAGCTTGAGCTGACCGTGGTGCTCGAGAAGAGCTTGGAGCTCTGCTTCCACTGCTTGGGCAATCAGGTCTCTGGCTCCAGCACGCAGCAGGTCTGTGAGCGGATCTGTTGACTTGACCTCTGGTTGTGGCAGGGCTCTGAGGGTAGAATTGGTCATGGCGTATCACCTCTGTTGATTGCGATTCTTCGCGGGAATCAATCAGCAGGATACGCCACCTCCTCTACCCCCCCCATACACCAGAAATCACCATAACTCCCCACAAGGGTCAGGCCAATCATCAGCAAGGCAACCGACCAGTGCAGCAAACGGGTCGTCAAACTTAAGTGGGTTGAGGGATTCATAAGCTACTCCAAACAGGGGGCGAGTGAACGATGGTCAAGATAGTGGTGCCGTGAATATCAGCAGCACCTAAGAGATCAACGGCATCGAGGCAAGCCGCAACTTGGTCAGATGCAGGCAAGCGCGAGGGCTTTGTCGGGAGCCATACTGCCTGCCCGAATAAACGGCAGCGTTTCCAATCTTGCTTTTCTGCTGCTGGCGCCTCCTGCTTAGCGCCCTCCCCCTGTTTCGGGTTAAGATAGCGGCCATCGTTTTATCCCGGCCACGCCGGAGCAGACCACAGGTACGCCATTGAACCGATTTACCCCATCCAGTGCGGCGAACGGCCGCGAGCAGCAGGTCTTTACCGTCACCCGCCTCAACAGCGCCGTGCGCATGATCCTGGAGCAGGATATGGGGCTGGTGTGGCTGACCGGCGAGCTCTCCAATCTGGCGATGCCAAGCTCCGGCCACTGGTATTTCTCGCTTAAGGACATGTCGGCGCAGGTGCGTTGCGCCATGTTCAAGGGCAACAACCGGCGGGTGACGTTTCGCCCGCAGGATGGCATGCAGGTGCTGGTGCAAGCGCGAGTCTCGCTCTATGAGCCGCGCGGCGACTACCAGCTGATCATCGAGTCGATGCAGCCGGCAGGCGACGGCGTGCTGGCGCTGCGCTTTGAAGAGCTCAAGCGCCGCCTCGGCGCCGAGGGGCTGTTTGACGAAAGCCGCAAGCGGCCGCTGCCCCGTGAACCACGGGCGGTGGGCCTTATCACCTCCGCCACCGGCGCCGCCCTGCACGATATGCTGACGGTGCTCAAACGGCGCGCGCCGGATCTGCCGGTCTTTATCTACCCGACTCAGGTTCAGGGGAGTGCCGCCATCAGCCAGATCGTCGCGGCGATCGCCAAAGCGAACCAGCGCGCCGAGGTGGATGTGCTGATCGTCGGGCGCGGCGGCGGCTCCCTCGAAGATCTCTGGTGCTTCAACGAAGAGGCGGTGGCGCGTGCCATTGCCCACTCAGCCATACCTGTGGTGAGCGCGGTGGGCCACGAGGTGGATGTCACCATCAGCGACTTTGCCGCCGACTTGCGTGCCCCTACCCCGTCGGCCGCCGCCGAGCTGGTGGCGCCAGACAATCAAGCCCGCGCCCAGCGCCTCGCTCACCTCAAGCAGCGACTGCTGCAGGCGATGAGCCGCCAGCAGACCGCCGCCCGCCACGATTTCATCCTGCTGCAAAAACGGCTTGACCATCAGGATCCGAAGCGGCGGCTGGAGCAACAGTCCCAGCGCCTCGACGAGCTCTCCACCCGTTTGCAGCAGCTATTGCGCCAGCGGCTTCATCAGGGAGAGCGGCGCCTCACCAACCTTGAGCTGCGCCTGCAGGGCAACAGTCCGGAGCGTCTCTTGGCAGCTGGCAAGCGCCGCCACCAGCTGGCCGAGGAGCGGCTTCATGCCCTGATTGCCAAGCGCCAAGACCTTGCCAGCCACCGCCTCGCCATGCTCACCGCTCGCCTTGACGGGGTGAGCCCGCTTGCCACCCTGGGGCGCGGTTACTCCATCACCCGCACTCCACGCGGCGAGGTCATTAGCCGCGCCGATCAGGTCAACAGTGGCGACCAGCTCATCACCACCCTGGCGCAAGGGAGCCTGCAGGTGCGGGTCGAGGAAATCATCAACGACTCAGCGCTGTAGATCGGCTACGTTAGACCACCAGCCAGTCTGCTATTTAGCCCGGCTAATCGGCCAGTAAATCGACCAAAAAAAGCCACCACCGCAAACACGGTGGTGGCCTTTTTCATCGTGGGTGCTGTCGCCCGCTCAGCCCTTGGCGCGGCGGGCGACCAGGGTGAACTTGTAGTCATCGCTCTTGAAGAAGTTGCGACTGAACTCGAACACTGTGCCATCTTGCAGGAAGCCGCGGGAGACCTTCTCGATAATGGGCTTGGCGGGGTCGATACCGAGCGCCTCCACCACCTGCGCCGAGGGGAGCACCGGAATGATCTCCTGCTCGCTGCGGTCGATCACCAGCTGCTTCACCTCCTCGATGTAGTGGTACTTGGAGCCCTGCATCACCGCATAGCTGAGATCGGGGAAGAGGGCGAGCGGCATCCAGGTCTCCTCCAGCGTCACCGCGATCTGGCGAATAAAGCGCACCCGCTTGACGTAGTAGACCAGCGCCCCTTCCAGCAGATTGAGCCGCTCGGCCAACTCGCTGCTCGCCTTGATTACCTCGAAAGCGAGAATGTCGCTGTGGGTCTCGGCCGCCGGATCGGTCACCTTCTCGTAGAGGCTGGTGAGCTGATAGATGTCGTAGTTCACCTTCTCCTGCCGCACATAGCTGCCGCTGCCCTGAATGCTCTCGATGACGTTGAGTTCGGTCAGCTGCTTGAGGGCCTGGCGCACCGTCACCCGGCTAACCCCGAACTGCTCGCGCAGCTCGGCTTCGGTGGGCAGGGCATCGCCGGGGGCCAGCTCCCCTTGCGCGATCCACTGCTGGATGGTGTCGGCTATCTGGCGATACATGGGTTTTTTCGACACGAAAGGCCACCTCGTCGGCTCTGCGCCATGATAAATGGAAGAGGCGCCATTCTACCCCAGTTGCCCGGCAGACAAAACGGCTCGGCCCCATTTGACCTAACAAATCACCCCGAACGAATAATACAAAAACAATACAAATAATGAATTGTATGATACCACTCACAAAAATCAGTCGGCCGGTTTGTTAGCATCGCTGTCACTTTCACCATGACGGCTTGCTGGCAAGCCAACCTGACAGAGGATCATCATGAATCTGACCAGTCTTACCGGCCCCCATCTCATCACGCTGCAAACCCGGTTTGCCGATCGGGATGCGGCCATTCATGCCCTGGCTGATCGGCTCGATCAGGCCGGCAAGCTGCACGACAAGGCCGCCTTTCTGGCCGCGGTCATGGCCCGCGAGGCGCAAGGCCCCACCGCCCTTGGCGAAGGACTGGCGGTACCTCACGGCAAGTGCGATGCGGTGCGTGAAGCAGCCTTTGCCGTCGCCACCCTGAGCGAGGAGCTGGGCTGGGAGGGGATCGACGGCCCCGAGCCGGTCAACCTCATCTTCATGCTGGCGATCCCGACCGATCAGGCGGGCTCCACCCATATGCAGCTGCTCACCACCCTCACCACAGCCCTGGTGGATGACGATACCCGCGAGGCGGTGCTGGCGGCCCAGAGTGCCGAGCAACTGATGGCACTGCTCGATGGTGAGGGGGATAGTGGCAAGAAACCAGAAAAAGAAGACAACTTAAATACAAATAAACCCACTGTGGTCTGTGTCACCGCCTGTCCGGCGGGGATCGCCCACACCTATATGGCTGCCGAGTATCTGGAAAAGGCGGGGCGCAAGCTGGGTATTCGGGTACTGGTCGAGAAGCAGGGTGCCAACGGCATCGAGGATCGCCTGCCGCAAGAGGCGCTCGATGCTGCGGTGGCCTGCATCTTCGCCGCCGAGGTGGCCATCAAGGAGCAGGAACGTTTTGCTGGCATCCCCCGGATCGAGACGCCGGTGGCCGAGCCCATCCGCCATGCCGAGCGGATCCTGAATGAGGCGCTGGAAGCGGCCAAGGCCGGTCGCACCGCCCCGACGCCAAACCCCAGCCAGAGCGACGCGCCGACCGGCAAGAAGGTGAGCCTCAAGACCGAGCTCAAGCAGGCGCTGCTGAGCGGCATCTCCTTTGCCGTGCCACTGATCGTGGCAGGCGGTACCGTGCTCGCCGTCTCTGTGCTGCTGGCCCAGATCTTCGGCCTGCAGCATCTGTTTGATACCGAGAACTCCTGGCTCTGGATGTACCGCAAGCTGGGCGGTGGCATGCTGGGCACCCTGATGGTGCCAGTGCTGGCGGCCTATACCGCCTACTCGCTGGCAGACAAACCGGCGCTGGGCCCGGGCTTTGCTGCGGGACTGGCCGCCAACATGATTGGCTCCGGCTTCCTCGGCGGCGTGGTCGGTGGTCTTATCGCCGGTTACCTGATGCGCTGGGTCAAGCAGCATGTGCGCCTTAGCCCCAACTTCAACGGCTTTCTCACCTTTTACCTCTATCCGGTGATCGGCACTCTGGTGGCGGGCAGCCTGATGCTGTTTGTCATCGGTCAGCCGGTGGCCTGGCTCAACAACAGCCTCACCGAGTGGCTCAACGGCCTCTCCGGCACCAATGCGCTGGTGCTGGGTGCCCTGCACGGCTTTATGTGCTCGTTTGATCTGGGTGGCCCGGTCAACAAGGCGGCCTACGCCTTCTGCCTCGGCGCCATGGCCAACGGGGTTTACGGCCCCTACACCATCTTCGGCGCGGTCAAGATGGTCTCGGCCTTTACCGTCACCTTCTCCACCCTGCTTGCGCCACGCCTGTTCCAGACCTTCGAGATCGAGACCGGCAAATCGACCTGGCTGCTGGGGCTGGCGGGGATCACCGAGGGCGCCATTCCGATGGCCATCGAAGATCCGATCCGGGTGATCGGATCCTTCCTCGCAGGCTCGGTGGTCACCGGCGCCATGGTGGGTGCCATGGGGATTGGTCTCTCCACCCCGGGGGCCGGCATCTTCTCCCTCTTCCTGCTCCACGATGGTGGCCATGGCGCCCTGATGGCGGCCGCCGTCTGGCTTGGTGCGGCGCTGGTGGGCACCCTTATCTCCACTGTGGTGCTGATCGGCTGGCGCCGTCACGCCATGCAACGCGGCACCTATCAGGTGGTTGCCGCAGAGTAAGGCTCATCTTCACCACCGCTTTTTCAACAGACTATTTTTCCGCACGGCAGGCAAGGGCCGCCGTGCGTCAGCAAAGGATCATTGTCATGACAGTTTCACGAGTTCACATCACGCCGCACATGCACTGGGATCGGGAGTGGTACTTCACCACCGAGGAGTCCCGCATCCTGCTGGTCAACAACATGGCTGAGATCCTGGCGCGTCTTGAATCCGACCCCAACTACAAGTTCTATGTGCTGGACGGCCAGACTGCGGTGCTGGAGGATTACTTCGCCATCCAGCCCGAAAACAAGGCCCGGGTGAAGGCACTGGTGGAAGCGGGCAAGCTCATCATCGGCCCCTGGTACACCCAGACCGACACCATGCAGGTGAGCGGCGAGTCCATCCTGCGCAACCTGCTCTACGGGATGCGCGACTGCCTTAGCCTTGGCGAGCCGATGAAGATCGGTTACCTGCCCGACTCGTTCGGCATGTCCTCCCAGCTGCCCCACATCTTCAACGGCTTCGGGATTGACCGTGCCATGTTCTGGCGCGGCTGCTCCGAGCGTCACGGCACCGACAAGACCGAGTTCCTCTGGCAGAGCAACGATGGCAGCGAGGTGACCGCCCAGGTCCTGCCGCTCGGCTACGCCATCGGCAAGTACCTGCCGGAAGATGAAGCGGGGCTGCGCAAGCGGCTCGAATCCTACTTCGAGGTGCTGGAGAAGGCCTCGGTGACCAAGGATATCCTGCTGCCCAACGGCCACGATCAGATGCCGCTGCAACAGAACATCTTCACCATCATCGACAAGCTGCGCGAGATCTACCCCCAGCGTGAATTCCACATGAGCCGCTTCGAGCAGGTCTTCGAGCGCATCGAGGCGTGCCGCGACCAACTGGCCACCCTCAAGGGGGAGTTCAACGACGGCAAATACATGCGGGTACACCGCACCATCTCCTCCACCCGGATGGACATCAAGCTGGCCCACGCCGCCATCGAGAACAAGATCGTCAACATCCTCGAACCGCTGGCAAGCATCGCCTGGGCGCTCGGCTTCGAGTACCACCATGGGCTGCTTGAGAAGATGTGGAAGGAGATCATGAAGAACCACGCCCACGACAGCATCGGCTGCTGCTGCAGCGACAAGGTGCATCAGGAGGTGATGACCCGCTTCATTCTGGCCGACGACATGGCCGAGAACCTGATCCGCTTCTACATGCGCAAGATTGTCGACAACATGCCGGTGGCGCTGTGCGAAGACGGCGTGCAGGTAGCCGACAAGCTCTGCCTGTTCAACCTGATGCCCTTCCCCCGTCAGGAGGTGATCAACACCAGCATCCGCATTCGCGCCCAATCCTTTGCCCTGCGCGATGAGGCGGGCCAGCCGGTCCCCTACTTCATCCGTGCCAGACGCGAGATTGACCCGGGTCTGGTGGACAGACAGATCGTTCACTACGGCAACTACGACCCCTTTATGGAGTACGACATCCAGCTCTGCCATCCACTGCCGGCCATGGGCTACTGCACTCTCCATATCGAGGGCAACCAGCCGGGCTTAGAGCAACCGGTGACCACCCGCGGCGAGCTGCTGGAGAACGATTTTTACCGCATCGCCCTCAATGACAACGGCACCTTGCAGATCCTCGACAAGCTGCGCGGCACTCGCTTTGATCAGGTGCTCACGCTGGAAGAGGGCTCAGATGATGGCGACGAATATGACTACTCGCCGTCGCGGGATGAGTGGCTGCGCTACTCCACCGAATTTGCCGTGACCCGCGAGGTCATCCATCAGGCATGGCAGAGCATCGCCACTCTCAAACTGCGTATGGCCTTGCCTGCCAACCTCGCCGAGCGGGCCAACCGCCAGTGCAGCGGCCACCTCGATGTCACCTGCCGCATCACGTTGGCGCATCAGAGTCCGCGCATCGATATCGAGCTGGAGCTCGACAATCAGGCCGATGATCACCGGGTGCGGGTGCTGATCCCCACCCCCTTCCCGAGCGACACCGTGGTCTCCGACAACCAGTTTGGCTGCATCACCCGCCCCACCCGCGACAGAGCCATGGCGAACTGGGAGGCAGAAGGGTGGAAAGAGGCCCCCATTCCGGTCTGGCAGCTGATGAACTTTGTCGCCCTGCAAGATGGCAAGCAGGGGCTGGCGGTACTGAGCGATGGTCTGCGCGAATTTGAGGTGATCGGCGAGCAGTGCGACACCCTGGCACTCACCCTGCTGCGCGGGGTCGGCGTACTCGGTAAAGAGGAGCTGCTGCTGCGCCCGGGTCGCCCCTCCGGCATCAAGCTGCCCACCCCGGACTCCCAAGTGCGTGGCAAGCTCAGCAGTCGTTTCAGCCTGCTGGCGTTTGCTGGCGATCACATCAGCGCCAACGTGATGCAGGCGGCGCGCAGCTACCTCACCCCGGTGCGCTGCTACAACAAGATCCCGTTCGATGCCATGAAGCTCAACAAGGCGAGCTTCACCACTCCGCTCCACTTCAGTCTGCTCTCCATGGATCCCTCCGGTCCGGTGCTGAGCGCCCTAAAAAAGGCAGAGGATGAAGAGGCGCTTGTGATCCGGGTCTACAACCCGAGCGAGCAGGCTGTGCTGAAGGGTGGCAAAGTGAGCTGCGAACACGCCCTGAACGACTGGCAAGCGGTGCGGATGGACGAACAGCCCCTGCCCCTTGAACTGGCCGCTGGCGAGTTTGGCGAGCTGGCGCCGTGCCACTCCCGCAGCGTGCGCTTTCGGGTGGCTCGCGGCTAACCGCCGGTAACACTCACAGTTAGCAACAGGCGGGGAAGAGCCATCCCCGCCTGTTTATCCCTTCAAGCTGGCCTGCCCCGCTTGATAAAGACATAAAAAAATCCCCGCCGATTGGCGGGGATTTTTTATTGGGTTCAGCTTCATCCCGCGAGCGGGAGAGCACGCTTAGCTGGCCTTGCGCAGGATCTGCTCAAGGTAGTCGGCGAAGCGGTGGCCGTGATGCTCCAGCAGTTTCGGGAACATGGAGATGGAGGTCATGCCCGGGAAGGTGTTGATTTCATTCAGCAGGATCTCCCCCTCCTCGGTCAGGAAGAAGTCGATGCGCGAGAGATGGGTCAGTTTCAGCTGACGGAACGCCTTGAGGGCATACTCGTGAATAGCGTCAGCCTGCGCCTCGGTCAGCCCCTCGGCACGCAGTGCCGTCTCGGTATGGCTGGCACTGCTGTACTTCTCTTCATAGGTGTAGAACTTGTCCTGCGGCACGCAGATCTCGCCCGGATAAGTCGCCACCAGCTCGTCACCATACTGGTAAACCGCCACTTCCAGCTCGCGCGGCTTGACCGCTTTCTCGATCAGAACCTGTTCGGAGTAACCGAAGGCATCGGCAATGCCTTTCACCAGATCCGCTTCGTTGCTGGCGGAGTAGCAGCCAACGGAAGAGCCTTGGGAAGCGGCCTTGATAAAGACCTTGCCCCACTTGGCCAGCGCGGCTTTGGCCTCGGCCAGCGCTGCCTCATTTTGCTCAGTCAGGAACAGGTACGGGGTGTTGGGAATGCCGATGGCGGAGAGCCACAGCTTGGTGCTGATCTTGTTGAAGCAGATCTTGCTCGCCTCGGCATCACAACCGAGATAAGGCAATCCGGCCAGTTCGAGGAAGGATTGCAGATCGCCGGTCTCACCCGGGTAGCCGTGGATGCAGGGCACCACGTAATCCACCGGACGGGCCACGCTGTCGAACGAAAGCAGCTTGTCGAGCCCCAGCTTGCACTCGCGGCCATCGGCACTGAGCCAGCGATCGGCGAACATCTCGACGCGGGTCACTTCGACACCGGGCAGAAGGCCCAGTTGTTGCTCGAGGAAATTGGCGCTGCGCAGAGAAACTTCGTGCTCGGAGCCACCGCCGCCGCACAGCAGCAAGACATGCATGTTCTTCATTAGATGTGATCCCTTGGGAAAAGCGGCCTCGTCATGACCATTTGATAAGCCAACCACCATAAAAACCGGACGAAGCCAGATACGAACATAAGTGCGCGCCAGTGTAGCAAGGGAGATCAACCCTTGTCAGCTGATGGGAGACCCATGACCCCACTTCTTGCAGTGAAAAGTCTCCCCTGTGTCAAAATCGGGACACATTGCCCCTCAGCGCGGGGGATCGACCCTTCCCATGCCGTTGCCATTGACCCGAAACCAGCCGGCAATGCTGTAGCGCTCGCGATTGGCAGGCAGCACCTCGTGGGGAAACTCCTCGGAGAGAAACATGACCAGCCGCCCCCCCTTGGGGCTGACATCCATCAGAAACTGCTCCTTGTCGTCATACATGCGCAGCACTCCACCCGCTTCGGGCAGCCAGTCGTTGTTGAGGTAAAATACGGTGGTAAGACGGCGGTTGGAGCGACCGGCAAAGGCATCCCGATGGGTGGCGTAAAAATCTCCGCTGCGATAGCGGGCGAAGTGGGCCTCGTAGTCGAACAATCCCAGCATCAACATCCGGTTGGCGGCAAGACGCAGGGACTCCATCCGGGCGAGGTAGTCAGCCACCGGCGCACCGAGGGAGGGCTCAAGCCAGTGGATCTGGTCACGGCGAATGTCGGGATTGCCCTGGTGCAGGGCGTCACGGCCGATCCCGGCCGGTTGCCATTCGCCTGGCAAACAGGCTTTGAGGGCATCCACCTCGGCAGCGGTCAAAAAATCATCCACTATCACCCATCCCCGGGTGTAAATGGCATCCATGGCAGCTTGATAGTCCAAGATTGGCTCACAATGAGTGGAGAGAGGGCGCTTTGTAGCGACTTAGCGGCAAAGTCACAAACCGATTTGCTTCTCTTGAGAAGTCCCAACATCAATACGCGAGTTGCTGCCCGCCTCCCCGCATTTTTGTCGCCAGTTGTGATCCCGCCCTGCCAAAGAGCGTATTGGCTGTCGAAACTGTGATGGCCCTTGCAATCGGGACGAGGAGGCGCCGCGGCCTCCTTGCGGTACCAAGAGCCAACCGATACCGTAGCCGCATCGCCATGTTGCTGTTCATCCGGCGCTTGTCTCTGTCACCGACCGAACCACTCACGGCACAACCCGCGCATCACCCACGAAAGGATCTTCTTATGCCTCTGCCCGATCTCACTTTGCAACGACTGGATGGTACCCCCTACCCGCTGACTCAACTGGCGGGCAAGGTGGTGCTGGTGGTCAATGTGGCCAGTCGCTGCGGTTTTACTCCCCAATATGAAGGGCTGGAAACGCTCTATCGGGAGCTCGGCCCCAAGGGGCTGGTGATTTTGGGCTTCCCCTGCAACCAGTTTGGCAATCAGGAGCCGGGGGATGCGGACGAGATCGCCCGCTTCTGCTCCCTCGACTATCCGGTCACCTTCCCCATCATGGCCAAGTGCGATGTCAACGGTGAGCATGCCCACCCCTTCTACCAATGGCTCAAGCAACAGAAACCGGGCTTTCTTGGGCTGGAAAACGTCAAATGGAACTTCACCAAGTTCCTGATCGACCGTGATGG
The DNA here is from genome assembly GCF_040908325.1 of Aeromonas sp. R4-1. Classification (NCBI taxonomy): domain Bacteria; kingdom Pseudomonadati; phylum Pseudomonadota; class Gammaproteobacteria; order Aeromonadales; family Aeromonadaceae; genus Aeromonas; species Aeromonas sp. R4-1. Next base: position 63,708 of record NZ_JBFODM010000048.1, on the reverse strand, counting down.
CAATGTGGTTGACCGCTTTGCTCCCACCACCAAGCCGGAGAGTCTGGCCGAGCAGATCAGCGAGATGCTCTGATGCTCCCGCACCGTTTTACGCCACTGCGTTGAACGATTGTATGGCGGCCGGTGCGACAGCTACTGCGCATCGGCCGCTCTTTTGCTATATTACGGCCCCGTTATCATTTCCATATCGTGGCTGGCCCCAACATGCTGGCTGCCCGTTGAGCCAAAGGCTCATCTCAGGAGTTTCTCTCGAACATGTCATTCAACGAACTGGGTCTGTCTCCGCATATTCTGCGGGCCGTCAAGGAGCTGGGTTACGAACAGCCAACCCCCATCCAGCAGCAAGCGATTCCGGCCATTCTGGCCGGTCAGGATGTGCTCGGCGGCGCTCAGACAGGCACAGGCAAAACGGCCGGTTTCACCCTGCCGATGTTGCAGCGTCTGCTGGCCAACCACGGTCGTGGCCGTCGTCAGGTGCGCGCACTGGTACTGACCCCGACCCGCGAACTGGCGGCACAGGTGGGCGAAAGCATCATCAAGTATGCCCACCACCTGCCATTCAAGACTCTGATCGCCTATGGCGGTGTCAGCATCAAGCCCAATCTGGACGCCATCAAGCTGGGTGTGGACATTCTGGTCGCCACCCCGGGCCGTCTGCTGGATCTGCTGACCCAGGGCGCCCTGACCCTGAGCCAGCTGGAAGTGCTGGTGCTGGATGAAGCGGATCGCATGCTCGACATGGGCTTTATCGTCGACATCCGCCGCATCATGAAGGCGCTGCCTGCAGAGCGGCAAACCCTGCTCTTCTCTGCCACCTTCTCAAACGACATCAAGGCGCTGGCGGACGATCTGCTGAACGACCCCACCCTGATCGAGGTGGACCCCAGCAATACTGCCGCCGAGCAGGTGACCCAGCGCATCATTCAGGTGGATCGGGAACGCCGCCGCGAGCTGCTATCCCACATGATTGGCCGTGGCAACTGGCAGCAGGTGCTGGTGTTTGTCCGCACCAAGCAGATCGCCGACCGCCTCGCCCAGCAGATGCAAAAAGATGGTCTCAATACCGTGGCGATCCACGGTGACAAGAGCCAGGGAGCCCGCAACCGGGCGCTGGCCGATTTTCGCAGTGGCGAGGTGCGGGTGCTGGTGGCGACCGATATCGCCGCCCGCGGTCTCGATATCGATCAACTGCCCTACGTGATCAACTTTGAACTGCCCCAGATGGCGGAGGATTACATCCACCGTATCGGCCGTACCGGCCGCGCCGGTCGTGGCGGCGAGGCCATCTCGCTGGTCAGCCAGGACGAGCTGGGTCAGCTCAAGGCTATCGAAGCCCTGATCGGCCAATCCCTGTCCGTGGAGATCCTGGAAGGGTATGAGCCCAGCGGCAAGCCGAGTCGCCAGACTCTGCCCGGCAGCAAGCCGGTGCAGAACCCGCCTCGGGCTCGCGGTCATGCTAACGCCAAGAGCAGCAATGCCAAGGGCAAGCCAGCCGCGGGCAAGGGCAAAGCCAAGGGTGACGCCAGCAAAAAAACTGCACCGGCCCGCAAGCGGGAAGTGGTGGGCGAGGATATCGGCTTTGCGCCAATGCGCCGCCTGCCCAAGGCGCAGCGTGACAGCTATCAGGAGAGCAGCGACGAGTAAGCTCGCGCGACGCTAACTGCCAAGCCAAAAGAGGGAGCCTGCAAGGCTCCCTCTTTCGTTATGGATCGCTCGGAGCCATGCAAGTGCTCCGTGCAAATGCTCCGCTCGGGCTCAAACCAGCGAATGGCGCACCGCGGCGGTACCATGGCTGGGCGGCGCTGAACCATCGAGCGGATTGTGCTGCAAGAACTCGAACAAGCCAGCCTGCATATTGACGTTCCAGAAGCGTCCGGCGAGGGTGAGTTGCAACCGAGCATTCTCGATCTCGGCCAGCCCGTGCTGCTGCCAGGCGGCAAAAAGCGGCATCAGATGGGTCAGCAAAGGCGCTGGCAGACGATCCAGCGCCAGCACACCACTGTCGAGGGCACCACGGAGCAGACCGTCCATCCTTGCATTGGGATTGCGTCCCATCACCATCCCAGGCGCCCGCTTGCCATTGGCCAGCGCGTCATGCCAGGAGGCCAGATCCCGTCCATACATCAAGCCGTGGCCAAGAATGCTGCCCCCAGCACCGGCGCCAAAGGGGAGGATCTCCGCACCGCGCTTGGCCATCTGGTTATAACGACTCAGCTCGGCCGGGCTGCGCCGCCAGTGGCTGCAAGAGAGACGCTCCCAGCCGTGAGCTTCCAGTTGCTCCCCGCCATAGGCATACATGGCCGCCCGCTGCTGGCCATCGGCGAGCCAATTCAGGGTGCCCTTCTCCTGCGCCCGCTCCAGATTGGTGCCCTGCATGGCGATGAGCTGGTAGAGATCGACCCCGTGTACACCGCTCGCCATCACATCGCGGATATCCTGCTGCCATACGACATCATCCTGACCGGGCAGACCAAAGATGAGATCCGCCACGATCACAGCCGCATCATCCCGGGTCAGCTCACCCAGACGGGTCAGCAAGGTCTCCCTGTCATCGAAACGGGCCGCCTGCTGACGCACCCGGGTATCAAAGCTCTGCACCCCGAAGGAGAAGCGGTTGAAGCCCCCCGCCAGCGCCACCTGCCATTTCTTATCATCAAAGCCGTTGAGGCGCCCCTCCAGTGTCACCTCGGCATCCGCCGTCAGCGGAAAACGGCGGATCACGGCAGCCAGCATGGCCAACTCGTCGGCGCTCATGTCGGTCGGCGTACCGCCCCCCACATAGACGGCTGAAAATGGCATGCTCTGCGCCAGCGGGGTGTCAGCCGCCTGCGCAAGGGAGGCGCACAAGGCGTTGACATAGCGGTTGATCCGCGCCGGGTTGGCGCCATTTTCAAAGAAATTGCAGAAGCTGCAGCGCTTTCGGCAAAACGGAATGTGGATGTAGAGGGCGCGCTCCTCAGCTTCACTCTCTCGCTGCCACCAGCTCTGCCAGCCAGCCTCATCCAGCGGGAAGGGGCGCATCCCTCCCCGACTGGCGTGAGCCGAGGTCTTGGCGCTAAAAGCAAACTTGAGGGGATCCGGCGTGGCAATACCGGTCATGGAAGAGGTCAGATTCATGATGGTCACTATTATCAGCAAATAATGACAATGATAACGATTATCGTTACTGGCAATTTGTTCTGGATCAACCCGAGGAGCAGCCCCCCTCCCGAAAGGCATTTTGGCAACCTGCATTACCGATCTGCTTAACAGATTATTTACTCAAGAGTGGTTATCGTGTGCCGATAGAGAACCATCTCCCGCCGTTTCTTCGTCTACGATCAAGATGATACGGGATCACATAACAACACCAAGCGCATGGAACTTGCCCAAAATGCATAACCTCTCCTTGAACTGGAAAATATTCCTCCCTCTTGCGCTGGTCATCAGCACCACCTTTGGCCTCTGCTTCGAACTCTCCGCCTGGCTGCAACGGGATCTCGCCATCCGGCTGGCAGAGGAGAAAGTTGAGAGCATGGCCAACACCTATATGGATCAGGTGAACGTGCTGATGATGACAGGTGGCATGGCCAACCGGCAGATAGTGCAGACCAAACTCAAGAGTGAAGCGGGCATCGTTGAGGCCCGTCTGGTGCGCGCACCAGCAGTAAGCAACCTGTTTGGCCCGGGTCATCCGGATCAGAAAGCGCAGGATCTCCTCGATGAGCGTGCCATCAATCAGGGCGAAGCCATTCTGGAGCAGCAGGGCAACCGGCTCATCCTGATCAAACCGTTCAAAGCCTACAAGGAGTATCGCGGCACCCAGTGCCTCACCTGTCACCAGGTCAATGAAGGAACCGTGATGGGGGCAGTGCGGATCAGTTATGACCTCAGCCACACCTTCGGCGAGATCCGCCACAACAACCTGATCCTGAGCGGCAGCCTGGCCGCCGTCTTCAGCATCGGCTTCGGCTTGCTCTGGTGGGTATTGCAACGCTACGTGAAACACCCCCTGCGCCAGCTGCAGCTCACCATGATCCGGATGGCCAAAGAGCGCGACCTCGCCCTCCCCCTGGTCAATCACAGCCGGGATGAACTGGGCCAGATGACCCGCGCCGTCAATGATATGGTGCAGGGATTCCGCCACAGCCTGCAGGAGGTGGAAGGGGCGACCCACCAGCTCTATCAGGAATCAAACCTGATCCGTCAGGTGGCGACCCAGACCGAAAACTCGGCCCGCCAGCAAGAGGGGATGACCACCCAGGTCGCCGCCGCCGTCAGCGAGCTGGCCGCCAGCTCTCATGAAGTACGTGAACATGCCCGCCACAGCGCCGAGCTCTCCGCCCTCACCAATCAGGATGCCGCTGACACCAGTCGCCTCGCCCAGCACTCCATCACTGACATGGGCGAGATGTCGGCAGAGATCGATCGGGTGGATCAGGTGATCCAGCAACTCGACAGCCGTTGCCTGGCGGTTGACGGTGTGCTCGAGGTGATCAAGGGGATTGCCGATCAGACCAACCTGCTGGCCCTCAACGCTGCGATTGAAGCGGCCCGGGCAGGTGAGCAAGGCCGTGGCTTTGCGGTGGTGGCCGATGAAGTACGGGCCCTCTCCAACCGCAGCCGCGCCGCCAGCGAAGAGATCTCCCAGATGATCGCCGCCCTGCAAAATGAGGCCCAGAGCGCAGTTACGGTGATCGGGGATGCAAAAAGCAAAGCCGATGAGAGCATCAGCAAGACCGAAGCGACCCTGGCAGCCATGCAGAACATCATCGAGCGCATCGCCCGCATCAACGACCTCAACGCCCAGATGGCCCAGTCGGCCGAAGAGCAGGACAGGGTCTGCCATGAGGTAGACAGCTCGGTGAGCGATATTCGCAACACCTCCAACGACACCCTGGGTCAGGCGCACGCCGCCAACCTCGCCAGCATTCAGCTGGTGGAGCAGTGCCAGAAACTGGAGGCGCTGCTGAAAACCTACCGCTGGTAATCCACTTCACCAACGACAAAGCGCGACCCGAGGGTCGCGCTTTTGCTTTATGGATTCGATTTGGCCGAGCGGCCGCGTTGCTATTCCATCGGCGCGCTGACTATTAACAGCGCCGCTAGGATAGCTTTAACGGGCGTTACGGGTTGCGACGGCATCAGCCAGGTTGCGCAGCAGCACTTCGGTATCAGCCCAACCGATGCAGGCATCGGTGATGCTCTGGCCAACAGTGAGTTCACACCCTTCCACCAGATCCTGACGGCCTTCTACCAGATGGCTCTCCACCATCACACCAAACACCGCCTTGCTGCCGGCACGCAGCTGACCGGCTACATCTTCAGCCACCACCATCTGGTTCTTGAACTGTTTGCTGCTGTTGGCGTGACTAAAGTCGATCATCACCTTCTGTGGCAGACCGGCCTTCTCCAGCCCCTTCACAACTTCGCTGACATGTGCGGCACTGTAGTTCGGCTCACGACCACCACGCAGAATGATGTGACAGTCCGGGTTGCCGCGGGTCGCCACGATGGCGGAGTGACCGTATTTGGTGACCGACAGGAAGTGGTGCGGCGCACTGGCAGCGCCAATGGCATCGATGGCAACCTTGATGGTGCCGTCAGTGCCGTTCTTGAAGCCCACCGGGCAGGAGAGACCGGAGGCCAGCTCGCGGTGTACCTGGGATTCAGTGGTACGGGCACCGATCGCGCCCCAGCTCATCAGATCCGCCACATATTGCGGGGTGATCATGTCCAGGAACTCGGAGGCAGTTGGCAGCCCCATGTCGTTGAGATCCAGCAACAGCTTGCGACCAATGCGCAGACCGTCGTTGATCTTGCAGCTATTGTCGAGGTACGGATCGTTGATCAGTCCCTTCCAGCCCACTGTGGTGCGCGGTTTTTCGAAGTAGACCCGCATCACGATCTCCAGCTGACCTTTCAGCTCGTCACGCAACGCCTTGAGGCGCTTGCCGTACTCCAGCGCGGCGACCGGATCATGGATGGAGCAAGGACCAATCACCACCAGCAGACGATCATCTTCGCCGGCCAGGATATTGTGAATGGCCTGACGGGATTCAAAAACGGTGGACGAGGCAACCTCGGTAGCCGGAAACTTCTCAAGCACCGCAACCGGGGGTAATAACTCTTTGATTTCACTGATACGAACGTCGTCGGTTTGATGCTGCATGACAAGGCTTCCTGCTAGATGACTGCGATTAGGAAATCTCAACATAGCCCGCGACAGCGCATGTGTAAATAGGAAATTACAGCAATCACAAAACTATTTTATATGGCAATCTTGCAAGTTATTGAAATGATGCTAAGCGAAATGACGATGCTGGTGAGGAAGGCAAAAAGGCCCGCTCAGCGCGGGCCCGAAGCGTCGGTGATGACGGGTTTGTCAGTGATCAGCCACGCTGGCTGATACTGGCCAGCTTGTCGAAGTAATCCGGGAAGGTCTTCGAGGTGCACTTGGGATCATTGATGGTGACCGGGGTATCCGACAGCGCCACCAGCGAGAAGCACATGGCGATACGGTGATCGTTGTAGGTATCGATCTCGGCATGCTTGAGCTGGGTCGGCGGGGTCACTGTGATGAAGTCATGCCCCTCCTCCACTTCGACGCCCAGCTTGCGCAGCTCGGTCGCCATGGCGTGCAGACGATCGGTCTCTTTCACCCGCCAGTTGTAGATATTGCGAATGGAGGTCGGCCCCTCGGCAAACAGCGCGGCAACGGCGATGGTCATGGCCGCATCGGGAATATGGTTCATGTCCATATCCACTCCGTGCAGCGGCGCCTGCTCCGCCTCGATAAAATCATCGCCCCAGGTGATGCGCGCGCCCATCTTCTCCAGCACATCGGCGAAGTGGATATCACCCTGAATGCTGTGCTTGCCGATACCGGTGACCCGCACCTTGCCCTTGATGGCGCCCGCCGCGAGGAAGTAGGAGGCGCTGGAGGCATCTCCTTCCACCAGAAAATCACCCGGACTGATGTAGGTCTGGTTGCCCTTGATGTAGAAGAGCTTGTAGTTGTCGTGCTCGATGACCACCCCAAACTGCTTCATGATGTGCAGAGTGATGTCGATGTAGGGCTTGGAGACCAGCTCCCCCTTGATGTGGATCCGGGTATCGCCCGCCGCCATTGGGGCTGCCATCAAAAACGCGGTCAGGAACTGGCTGGAGACGGAGCCGTCGACGTGCACATCGCCGCCCCACAGCCCCTTGGCGTCCACAACCAGCGGCGGATAACCATCGTGTTTCAGGTACTGGATATGGGCACCCGCTTCACGCAGGGCATCCACCAGATGGCCGATGGGACGCTCTTCCATGCGCGGCTCGCCGCCCAGAGTATATTCACCGGAGCCCAAGCACAGCGCGGCGCACAGCGGTCGCATGGCGGTACCGGCGTTGCCAAGGAACAGATTGACCGGCTCTTTTACCGCAAAGCTGCGGCCCAGACCCTGCACGGTACACTCGGTCTTGTCGGCGGAGAGCTTGTACTTGACCCCGAGCTGGGTCAGCGCAGCCAGCATATGACGAATGTCATCGCTGTCGAGCAGGTTGGTCAGACGGGTGGTGCCACGAGCCAGCGCCGCCAGCAGCAGCGCACGGTTAGAGACACTCTTGGAGCCGGGCAGATTGACCTCTCCGGCCACACGAGAAATGGGTTCCAAACGCAACGAATTCATAGACTTCCTGTGCTATCTCAAAAATAAACGCCTGTCCGGACGTTAACAGCCTGCGTCCCGCTCGGCAAGGGCACTTTCAGCGGAAATCACACGGCAAACGCCAGCGCGCTGGTTCTGTTGAAAAAAAGACGCCGGGGTATCCCCGGCGTCTTGAATCACTGCAATAGCTGGAAGCGGCTCACGGGTTGTCACGAGAGGCCGCCAGCAAACAGGTGGAGCTCTCTTATCAGCCGTGGCGTTTGGCAAAGCCATCCATAAAGCCAACCAAGGCCTTCACCCCCTCCAGCGGCATGGCGTTGTAGATGCTGGCGCGCATACCGCCGACAATGCGGTGTCCTTTGAGGGCCAGCAGGCCGGCCGCTTCCGATTCTGCCAGGAACTGCTTGTCCAGCTCGGCATTTTTCAGCTGGAACGGGATGTTCATCCGCGAACGGCAGCTGACATCCACCTGATTGCCGTAGAAGCTCGACTGATCGAGATAGTCATAGAGGAAGTCGGCCTTCTCCTTGTTGCGCGCTTCCATCGCCTCGAGGCCACCCTGTTCTTTCAGCCACTCGAACACCAGACCGGCCAGATACCAGGCGTAGGTGGGCGGCGTGTTGAACATGGAGTCGTTCTTGGCGGTGAGCTGATAGTCAAAAATCGAGGGGACATCGGCTCTGGCCTGATCCAGCAAGTCATCGCGCACGATGGCGATGGCAAGCCCGGACGGCCCGATATTTTTCTGGGCACCAGCATAGATGATGCCAAAGCGGCTCACATCGAGAGGACGGGAGAGAATGGTGGAGGAGAGATCCGCCACCAGCGGCACCTCGCCAGTGGCCGGGATGTCAAACATCTCGATGCCGTCAATGGTTTCGTTCGGGCAGTAGTGAACATAAGCCGCATCGGCGCGAAACGCCGGGGTCGGCAACAGGTGGGAGATCCCCTGCTCGTTCTTGGCAACCCCCTGGAAGGTCTGGATATCGCCATACTTTTTGGCTTCATCCACCGCGCTCTGGGACCAGACACCGGTCAGCAGGAAGTCCGCCTTCTTGTTGGCCCCGCCCAGCAGGTTCATGGGCACGGCGGAGAACTGACCGCGGCCGCCACCGTGCATGAAGAGCACCTTGTAGTTGTCCGGCACCACCAGCAGCTCGCGCAGATCAGCTTCGGCCTTCTCGGCAACCGCCATGTAGGGCTTGCCGCGATGGGAAAGCTCCATGACCGAGGCTCCCAGCCCCTGAAAATTACAAAATTCGCGCTGGGCGCGCTCCATGACTTCAACCGGCAGCATGGCGGGGCCGGCGCAGAAGTTGTAAATCTGTTTGCTCATGACGCTTTCCGTGAGTGGATGAGAGTAATCGATGACTTGTCAGGTTTTACACAAGAGCAGCCAGCGGATCAAAGGCTTTTTGGGAGCTGGCTCAACCTTTTACCGTCACTCTGCGTCCCCCTTGCAGTAGAAAAAGCCCTGAACGGGTCAGGGCTTGCAGGGAACATGCACAGAAATGGCGGGCAGAGCGCATAAACGACCACAGCTCAGCCATTTCTGACAAATTTACAGTTTGGCGGTGAGCTCCGGCAGCAGAGTGAAGAGATCCCCCACCAGCCCGTAGTCAGCCACCTGAAAGATGGGGGCTTCACTGTCCTTGTTGATGGCCACGATCACCTTCGACTCCTTCATCCCCGCCAGATGCTGAATGGCCCCCGAAATGCCGACCGCGATATAGAGCTCGGGCGCCACCACCTTGCCGGTCTGCCCCACTTGCAGATCGTTGGCGACATATCCCGCATCAACGGCGGCCCGCGATGCGCCCACCGCCCCACCCAGCTTGTCGGCCAGCGCCTCAATCAGAGCAAACTGCGTCTTGGAGCCCAGCGCCCGACCACCGGAGACTACCACCCGAGCGGCGGTCAGTTCGGGCCTGCTGGAGCGCACCGCGCGGCGCTCGACCAGCCGGGTACGACCAGCGAATTCGGGCACGGCCAAGTGCTCGATGGGAGCCTGCCCGCCTGTCGCTGCCTTGGCAAACGCGGTGGCCCGCACTGTCATAACCTTGACGGGTGCCGAGCTTGCCACTCTGGCGATGGCATTGCCTGCATAGATGGGGCGCAGGAAGGTGTCGCTACTCTCGATAGCCGTCACCTCGGAGAGCATCTCCACCCCGAGCCGGGCCGCTACTTGTGGCAGCAACGCCTTGCCCATGGTACTCGCCGCCATCAGGCAGTGACTGTAACCTTCGCACCAGCTGGCCAGCAGCTTGTCGACCCCATCCAGCAGCCCGTCGGCCAAGCGGGGATGTTCGGCAAGCAACACCTTGTCGACACCGCCAATGGCAGCCGCCTGTTCACCTGCCTCGGTCAGCCCCTGACCCAGCAACAGCAGGTCAACCTGACCGCCGATGGCTCCGGCGGCGGTGACCAGTTGTGCCACGTTGTCGGCCAGATGGCCCTGATGATGTTCGGCAATGATCAGCACGCTCATGGCAGCACCTTCGCTTCGTGTTTGAGTTTGTCCACCAGCTCGTCCACCGAGCCCACCTTGATCCCTGCGCTGCGGGCTGGCGGCGCCATCACCCCGAGCAAACGGGTCTGGTTGGCCACCTCAACGGCGAGTGTCGAGAAGGGGGCGCTATCAAGCGGCTTGCGCTTGGCCTTCATGATGTTGGGCAGCGAAGCAAAGCGCGGTTCATTCAAACGCAGATCGGCGCTTACCACCGCAGGCAACGGCATGCCAAGGGTCTCGAGGCCACCGTCGATTTCGCGAGTCACCAGCAGTTCCCCAGCTTCCACCTTGAGGGCTGACGCGCAGGTCGCCAGTGGCCACTCATTGAGGGCAGCCAGCATCTGGGCCACCTGATTGTTGTCTGAATCGATGGACTGCTTGCCGAGCAGCACCAGATCCGGCTGCTCCTGCTCACACACCTTGTGCAAGGCGCGGGCGACAGTCAGCGGGGTGAGCGTCTCATCGGTGACACTCTCACCGGTTATATAGTGCAGCGCCCGATCCGCCCCCAGCGCCAGCCCATGGCGCAGTTGCTCGGCGGCAGCGTCAGGGCCGAAAGTCACCACCACCAGCTCGCTGGCGACCCCGGCTTCGCGCAGCCTGGCCCCCTCCTCCACTGCAATTTCACAAAAGGGGTTGATCCCCATCTTCACATTGGCGAGCTCCACGTCGGAGCCGTCTCCCTTCACCCGGATCTTGACGTTGTAGTCGACTACCCGTTTGATCGCGACTAGCAGCTTCATGGGGTCATGCCTCGTCTCTTTGGATTGAATTCATTAGTGTGCCTCTGCGTTTGTTGCAGTACGCTCTTCCCTGATTTTTTGCTTTTTCTTGCTTAGTTTTGCTTACAACCTCTTTACGTTTACGTAAACTACCAGCATTACCCTAGGCCAACCAGAGCGCAGAGGCAAGATGGAACGGGAAGCAATGGAATTTGATGTCGTCATCGTCGGCGGCGGTCCGGCGGGGCTCAGTGCAGCCATCGCCCTGAAACAGCAGGATGCCACTCTCTCTGTCTGTCTGCTGGAGAAAGGGGCGGAAATTGGTGCCCATCTGCTCTCCGGCGCCCTGTTTGATCCCGTCGCCTTGCAAGAGCTGCTGCCGGATTGCTGGCAGCAAGCGCCGCTCGGCGTGCCGGTCAGCGACGATCAGGTTCATCTGCTGCAAAGCGAGCAACGCTCCCTGCAACTCCCCGCCTGGGCGGTGCCACCCCGGATGCACAATCAGGGCTGTCACATCGTCAGCCTCGGCAATCTCTGCCGCTGGCTTGGCCAACAGGCGGAAAAACTGGGAGTCGAAATATACCCGGGATTTACCGCCAGCGAACTTATCATGGAAGCGGGCCGGGTCAAGGGGGTGATCACCGGCGATCTGGGGCTGGATCGGGCGGGCAATCCGAAAGCAGATCATGTGCCCGGCATGGCGCTGCTCGGCCGCTACACCCTCTTTGCCGAAGGGGCCCGCGGCCATCTCGGCAAGCAGCTGATCGCCACATTCAATCTGGCAAGCCCTGCCCAGCCCCAGCACTATGCCATCGGCTTCAAGGAGCTGTGGCAACTGCCAGCAGGTCAAGGCAAAGCAGGACAGGTGCTGCACGGCAGTGGCTGGCCCCTCGGCAAGCAGGGGGGCGGCAATAGCCACGGCGGTTTCTACCTCTATCACATGGAGGGGGATCAGGTGGCAGTCGGGCTGATTGTCGATCTCAACTACCAGAATCCTTGGCTCAGCCCGTTCGACGAATTCCAGCGCCTCAAGCATCACCCGCTTATCGCCGGCGTGTTGCAAGGGGGTGAACGCATCAGTTACGGCGCTCGCGCCATCACCAAGGGGGGCTGGCACGCCCTGCCCCGCATGCACTTCCCGGGCGGCCTGCTGATCGGCTGCGATGCCGGCACCCTCGACTTTTCCCGCATCAAAGGGATCCACACCGCCATGAAATCGGGGATGCTGGCGGCAAAAACCGTCGCGATGGCTCTACGGGGGGGCGATGAGGGAGGCCGGGATCTGGCCCAGTATGGTGACGAGCTGCACCAGAGCTGGCTGGCCCGCGAACTCAAGGCGGCACGCAACTTCGGCGCGGCACTTCATCGCTATGGTCCCTGGTTGGGCGGCGCCTTCAACTGGCTGGAGCAGCGGCTGTTTGACGCAAACTCGCCCTTCAGGCTGCTCGATAAGGCTCACGACTACCGTCAGCTGCGCGTGGCCAGCCGCTGCGAGCCCATCCATTATCCCAAACCCGATGGCAAGCTGAGCTTTGACAAACTCTCGTCTGTGTATCTGGCCAACACCAGTCACGACGAGGATCAGCCTTGCCACCTCAAGCTGCAGGACGAGCGCATTCCGGTCGAGGTCAATCTGCCCACCTGGGCCGAACCCGCCCAACGCTACTGCCCGGCAGGGGTGTTTGAAGTACTGGAAATGGAAGGCGCGGCCAAACTGCAGATCAACGCAGCCAACTGTATTCACTGCAAGACCTGTGACATTAAAGATCCCAGTCAAAACATTATCTGGACGCCGCCACAGGGGGGCTCCGGGCCCAATTATCCGAATATGTGATGGAACGGCGATGCCAAGATGCGGTGACATCAAAGATGCTCAGCCCCAAAACATCGTCTGGACACCGCCACAGGGAGACTCCGGGCCCAATTATCCGAATATGTGATGGAACGGCGATGCCAAGATGCGGTGACATCAAAGATACTCAGTACCAAAACATCGTCTGGACACCACCACAGGGGGGCTCCGGGCCCAATTATCCGAATATGTGATGAAGCGGGGCAACGGCAACAAGCAGCCCCAGCTAGCCCTCCTCCAGCCAAAGGCTGGGTTCTACCCCGCATAGCCGCTCAGGTGATCCGACCTCGCTGTTTTTTTGAACAAACAAGCTGAATCCCTGATGAATAGCCCCTGACAAGCGCGGCCCGCCCCTGTATAGTTCGCCGCATTCAGGTTTTCCATCGGCCCGATCTGCTTATCCACGGGATCGCCTTCTGCAGCGATCTAAGGCCGCATGACCTGTGCAACCATCCCTGATTACCCATGACTTTTTAAGGGGGGACAGATGATCACCGCCTACATTCTCAACAACAAGGTGCTGGATATAGTCACGCTCGGGCCTGACGACATAGTACCTGACAACACGGTCTGGCTGGATGCCTACAAGCCGGACACGGCAGAGCGAGAATGGTTGACGGGCCTGTTCCTGGAAGAGGTCCCCGACAAGGAAGAGCTCGACGACATCGAAGCATCCGCCCGTTTCTACTGGGATACCGATGGTCTGCACATTCACTCCCTGTTTCCCCAGCGGATCGGTCGTGACACCAAAGGTGTCCACGTCTCCTTTACCCTGCGCAACAACCTGCTGATCAGCATTCGTGAAGATGACATCGGGCTGGTGCGCCTGCTGCGTCACTATATGCGCCAGGATCGGCTGGAGGTGGAGGATGCCCTCGACATCCTGCTGGAGGTGCAGAACCTCAAGGTGGAGTACCTCTCCGACCTTATCGAAGATGGTTACAAGACCTTGGAAAACACAGCCGATCAGATCTTCGAGCCGGATCAGATCAACCCCATGCTGAAAGAGTTGATGGCACAGGAAGAGGCCAACGGCCAGATCCGTCTCTCTCTGCACGATACCCGCCGCGCCCTGCGTTTCCTCAAACGCAGCCTGCGCCAGCGCATGAGCCTTGAGCAGAACAAGTGGATCGACGAGATGCTGCATGACGTGGAGTCTCTCTTGCCCCACACCCAGTTCCTGTTCGACAAGATCAACTTCCAGCTGGAGGCCTCCATGGGGGTGACCAATCTGGAGCAGAACAAGGTGATCAAGATCTTCTCGGTAGCCGCCGTGATCTTCTTGCCGCCGACCCTGATCGCCAGTATCTACGGCATGAACTTCGGCCGCATGCCGGAGCTCGCCTGGGAGTATGGTTATCCCATGTCACTGGTGCTGATGGTGATGTCATCGCTCGGCACCGGCCTCTTCTTCAAGCGCAAAGGCTGGCTGTAACGCCGCCGACGCGCGCTGCGATATCTGAAGAAACGGATTGGGGGGCATGGCCCCCCGATTAATTTGCGCCATGCCCAACGCCTTGCAAAGGGCGCTTCGTCGCCCCATATCCCCTCCATCACTCAATTCAAGTGGATAACGGGCAACCATGACCCTCTACCCCGAACACCGATATGACGATCACGGCCAGTTGCGCCCGCCCCTCTGGTTCTGGCCCATCGCCCTGTTGCTGACCCGCTCGGTCTGGCTCTTTTTGATGGCAGGGGTCACCCGCGAGAGCGGCAGCGAGATCCTGACCCTCTTCTATCCGGACAAGATCACCCTCTACATCAGCCTGCTGACCGACGTGCCCGCCATGCTGGCGTTGCTCGCCTGCGGCGGCACCTATCAGCAGACCCAGAGCATTCGCGCCAGACTTCGACGCCACAGCCCGCTGCTGCTGCTCTGCTCTGCCGTCAGCGGTCTGCTGATGCAGTTGCACAGCCTCAATCTGCAGAAGTGGTCATTCAGCTGGCCCACCGCACTGGTGCTGGTCGCCAGCCTCTGGGCGCTCTGGTATCTGCTGCGCAGTCGCCAGCTACGGGAATATGCCGCAGATCAGCCCCACTGACGGGGCTGACACCTATTGACGAGTGACCCGGATCTGCAGGGTCTGGCGCTCGCTCTGGCTGCCTCGCCCGCCCTGTAGCTGGGTGCCGAGGCTGCTTCCCTGATCCGCTGAGCTGGTCGAGAGCTCCCCCACCGTCAGCCACTGGCCCGGGGCCCCGCTCACCTCGGTGGCACTCTGCCCACGATTGATGGTGCCCTGATCCAGCCTCGCCTGTTCGCTGCTCAGCGCAATCTGCACCCGATCGCCAATCAAGGTGGCCGTGGCATAGAGGCCGTTCACCAGCGGCATCATCCCCACCACGGCGCCCCCGTTCCACTGATAGAAGGTGACCGGCTGATAGGAGCCCATCTGCAGCAGCACGGGACGACCCGACAGCCCGCGCACCTGCCAGCTGTCGTTCTGGCTGCGCTGGTACTGCCGGGCGTTGCCATCGACCAGCCACTGCCGCTTGGCCTCGTCGCGACTGATTGAGCCCCCCAGTTGCTGACCGCTGGCGGCACCATCGACCCGCCACTCGATAAGCAGGCTTTGCGGTGGCTGGTTGACCTGCGCCAGCGTGGCTTCGGCCTCCTGCAGCTGGGCTGGCGTCCCGCTCAGCACCAGCTGATTCCCCATGGCACTCACCCCAAGCTGGGGATAGATCTCCTTGAGGGTCTGCACCGCCGCCTGCGCCTCGAAGACCGGGATCACTTTCACCTCAGCCCACAGCGACGGGCTCCACAGTCCCATCATGCAGCCAAGCCACAGCAGCGCCCTGCGGCCAACCTTGCCCATCCGAACCATTACGCTCTCCTCGTTCTCTGTGCTCTTCTCACACTCTGTTCTCTTCTCTCTGCTTAAGGCGTAGACCTACGCCTGCAGCCAACAGCTCAGCCCTATTCCGCTCACCCGTCGATGATGAACCCGGCGGTTGCCAAAAAACAATCGGGAATGCAGCAACTCCGTGATTTCCCACGGTATGAGGCTCTCATTCCACGCCCGTTATCGCGTAAGATAGCGCCATCATAGTTGCCCAAGCGGAATCCATCATGTTGAAACAGCTGTTGTTACTCCCCCTCGCCCTGCTGCTGGGGGCCTGCTCCCTGACCCAGTACAACGTCAGCGAGGCCGAAATCAACCAGTACCTCAAAGATCAGGTCTCTTTTGAAAAACAGCTGGGGATCCCCGGCATCATGTCGAGCAAGATCCGTCTGGATGAGATGCAGAGCCGTATCGGCCGCAAACAAGCAGATCGCATCGAGCTGGACGCCGCTGGCGACCTGCAGGTGAGCAGCCCCCTTGGCAGCCAGCAGATGAAGATCCGCTTTGCCCTGAGCGCCCGCCCGGACTATGTGGCCGATCAGGGCGCCATCTATCTACGCGACCTTGAACTGGTCTCGGTCAAGACCGAGCCGGCCGATATCGGGGCTGCCCTCACCCCGCTGCTGCCCACCTTCAATCAGTCGCTCTCCCTGTTCTTGTCGCAGACCCCGGTCTATCGCCTCGACAGCAGCCGCAAGAACGAAGCCAGGATCAAGGAGAAGGTCGAAGCCCTCAAGGTAGAGCCGGGTCGTCTGGTCATCCCGTTCAAGCTGCTCTGACCCCCGCCGCACCGGCACTTTCAGCGCAATAAACAGATAACCGTCCTCTTCGACAGCGCACGTCTGCTTTAACGTGCTACCGATCAGGGCGGTTTTTTACTTCTCAAGTCACCATCAACACAGCATAATGCAGACCATTCTCATTTAGATTCGTCATGAGAAGCGTCAATAATAAAACCAATGGTGAGAAGGGACATGAGAAAAACCGTACTGGTTCAGGCGATTGCCTGCGCACTGATCAGCGGCGCCGCACACGCTGCCGTCAAAGTCGAAGACAAGACATTCAATACCGCCGCCAACATGCTGGCCTATACCGAATTCGAGCTCTCCGGTGAGCCGCTGGCCGAAGCGCTGGGGCTGGATCTGGATGTGCTGGATGCCAACCGTGCCGATGAGCCGACCCCGTTCGACTTCGCTGCCGGCATCGAATCCTACGAATACTCCGAAGAGGCGATGTACGCCCTCAACTACCAATCCGGCATGGGCCCGCATCTGGTAAACGGGCCGCAAAACCTGGCTCGTGGTGGCACCATGGCCTCTCTGGGGCAACGGGTGCTGGTCATGGCCGATGCCGTTGGCTTCCCGGCGGATGAAGTGCCGCAGGGCATGTATCCCCTCTCCCTGCCCTACGCCTCCGCCAATCCTGAGTTTGCCCAGGCAGTGAATACCACTCCGGTCAATGGTGACCAGATCACCATCAAGACCGCCAAAGGGACCGAGAAAACCGTCAAGACCCAGGTGCCCGCCTACTTCCGCGACTACAGCACCCTGCGCTGGAGCGGCAGCGACAACCTGCTGGTGCCCGCAGCGGTGGGCGGCATCCTGCTCAAAGAGGTGATGTGGTCGCAAGACTTCCTCGGCGGCATGCACGTGGCCGAGACCGATGAAGAGGTAGAAGCCGCCTCCGCCACCATGGATCAGGATGGCAAGCACAAGCTGGGCGTCTCTGCCGCCGATGGTTTCAACGGCATGATGCTGACCGAGCAATCCATCGACAAGCTGGCCATCATGCAGAACCAGCTTGGCTTCGATGGCAAGCAACTGGGCGCCAAAATCACCCCGCAGTACGATCCGGCCAAGGGCGTGATTTACTTCCCCCATCAGGTGAAAGTGACCGAAACCAGCAACAACGATGCCGGTGCCATCGGCAAGCTGGAGGTGGTGGATGGCTCCGCCCAGCTGCGCGATGCCTGGATGATGCTGTGGCCGCTCTCCGAGTTCTATGCCTTCAGCGATCAGCGCAGCGCCAACACCAACCAGAACCCGGCCTTCCACGCCGTATTTGACGGCGCGCCGTTTGCCGCCGCACCGGCTGCCAACAAGACTAATGACCTGGGCAAAGCGGCCGCAGGCAGCGATGCCTTCTCGCTGGCGATCAATCTCTCCAACCTCACCTTCAAGAACCTGGCAGCCCTGCACTTTGATACCAAGGCTGGTACCCTGGTCGACAGCTGGCAGGCAGGCAAACAGGGCAAGCACGTCACCACCTTTGACGCCGCTTACGCACTGGTCGCCCTGCAGATCTTCCAGCGCGCTCAGGATGCGCTGCCGGTCGGTTACGCCGCCGGTGACAATGGCGAGCTGAACCTCAAGACCAAGCAGGGTCAGCAAGCGCTTGAGCTTATCCGCAAGCAGGCCGATTTCATCCTTGCCAACCTCAAGGGCAAAAATGATCTGGTGCATGACGGCATCACGCTAGGTGGCAAGCTCGATGCCGGCCACTCCATCGATGCACAGTTCGCCGCCATCCGTGGTCTGACTGCCGCGTTCCTCGCCACCTCCGATGCCAAGTACCGCACTGCCGCCCGCGAGCTGTTCATCGCCACCGACAAGGCCTACTTCAATGCCAAGGCGGGCACCTGGCTGGCGGGTAAACAGGGTGAATACACCCCCTGGACCCAGGCTGCCATCTCCGGCGCCCTGCGCTCTGCCATGCTGAACCTGCGCAACGAAGGGGCCGAGAAGGCGCCCGAGCTGGAGCTGGCCAAGCTGACCGGTCAGTACGTCAGCTGGTTCCGTGGCACCGTCAACGGTGGCATGCAGATGGCCGAGTGGATTGGTGACTCCGGCGAGAACATCATCGAAGGTGCCGGCAGCGACACCGATGAAGATGGCGTACCGCAAGTGACCTCTGCCGGTGGCAAGCACGGCACCGCCATGGTGATGGCTGCTAAAGCAGTGGTTAGCGAGTAATCCTCGCCATTCACCAGCATGAAAAAGGGAGCCAGATTGGCTCCCTTTGCATTACAGCGTCTGACACAGTTTCAAGGGCCTTCCTCAAACCAGCTTGTCCAGCATCTCCTTGGTCACCAGCACAATCCCCTGCTCGGAGCGGTAGAAGCGGCGGCTATCCTCATCGGCATTCTCGCCCACCACCAGCCCATCGGGCAGCACACATCCCTTGTCCACCACCACCCGGCGCAGACGGCAACCGGCACCAATCTCTACCCCGGGGAAGATGATGGCCTGATCCAGGGTGCAGAAGGAGTGCACCCGCACATTGGTAAAGAGCACCGAGTTGAGCACAAATGACCCACTGACGATGGTACCGCCCGAGAACATGGAGTTGATGGTCATGCCATGCTGACCGTTGCGGTCCTGCACAAACTTGGCCGGTGGCGTCAGGGTCTGGCTGGTCCAGATGGGCCAGTTCTGATCGTAGATGTCGAGCTCGGGCAGCACGGAGGCGAGATCCATGTTCGCTTCCCAGAAGGAGTCCAGCGTACCTACATCACGCCAGTAGGGCTTTTGCCCCTCACGCGCCCCGACACAGGACATGTTGAAGGGGTGAGCAAATGCCATCCCCTCCTCCACGATGCGGGGGATCACGTCCATCCCGAAGTCGTGTTTGGAGTCCTGATTGTGAATATCCTCCTCCAGCAGTTGGTAGAGGTACTCCGCCTCGAAGATATAGATCCCCATGGAGGCCAGCGAGCGATCTTCGCAACCCGGCATGGCGGGCGGATTGGCCGGTTTTTCGACGAAGGCGCGGATCTTGCGCTGCTCGTCGATATCCATGATCCCGAAGGCGGATGCCTCGGCCCGCGGCACCTCGATACAAGCCACAGTCACCTTGGCGCCAAGGCGCACATGGTCGAGCAGCATGGCAGCGTAATCCATCTTGTAGATGTGATCCCCCGCCAGCACCACTAGGTATTTGGGGCCGTAGTCACGGATGATATCGACGTTCTGATAGATGGCATCGGCGGTGCCGCGATACCAATGCACCTCGTCCACCCGTTGCTGGGCAGGGAGCAGGTCGATGAATTCGTTCATCTGGTAACGCAGGAAGGACCAGCCCGATTGCAGGTGACGCAGCAGGCTGTGAGATTTGTATTGGGTGACTACACCAACGCGGCGGATCCCCGAGTTGATACAGTTGGAGAGCACAAAATCAATGATCCGGAATTTGCCACCGAAATGGACGGCAGGCTTGGCGCGGTTGTCAGTCAACTGCTTCAGGCGACTACCACGTCCACCCGCCAGCACCAGTGCCATACTCTGGTTCAATAATTGTCGTGCTTTGGCACTATTTTCGGGCTCTAACAACATGATTTACCTCTGCCTTGTTTGATCTATTTTCAACTCATCTTCGCCTGTTTCGACACCTGTGAAAGTGGTTTCACTCACATTTAACCGATCTCAATTGACCCTTTTCACCGAGTTGCGAGGAATAGCATGCTTTGCTCCGCCAGCTTGGTTAAAATTCCCCCACAAAGCAGCCACTTCAAGGATGACAAGATGGTTCACAAGCTCGGACGTACCCTCTTTCTGATCGCCACCATAGTGACCATACCCCTGCTGCTCCTGCAAGCAGTTTGGTTGGCCCTTCAGAGCACACCGCTCACTTTGACCATTATTCTGGCCACCACACTGCTTGGCATGATCCTGTTGTTGATGCTGGCCATCCGCACCATGGATGGCATGCTCCAGCATCAGGAGCTCACCTGGATCAAGGCGATCAGAGGGCGGGATCCCTCACAACTCGATGAGCCCGCCTCCCAGGAGGTGCTGCAACAGCTGCTGGAGCAGTTCGAAAGTGCCGAGCAGAGCGCTCATCGCCAGCTGACCGAGCTCAGCAATCTGGCCACCACCGACGAGCTGACCCAGCTACTCAACCGCCACGCGTTTCGCCGCGACATGACCGAGTTGCTGCAGCGGGATCAGGACACCCAGACCGCGACCCTGGTGCTGATCCGTGCCACCGAGCTTGGCAAGATCAACGCCCAGCGCGGCTTCCAGTCTGGTGATGCCTACATCAAGGATATGGCGGCCCTTATCAAGCGGGTGGTGAGCCGCTTCCCGGGCAATCAGGTCTACCGCATTTCGGGGGCTGATTTCGCCGTGCTGGTGCAACCGGTGGCCAATATTCCTCCCCATCTGCTGGGGCAGGATTTGAAGGTGGCCTTCGATCACTATCAGGATCAGCACGAGCTGGAGAGCACCGGTTACTCGGGGCTGACCAAGCTCAGCAGCGGCCAGAAGATCGAAGCTGTGCTGGCCAGAGCGGATCTGGCGCTGGCTCGCGCCCAGACTGAAACCATCAACGGCTGGGCCATCCAGCAGGATGACAGCGCCTCCGAGCTACAGGGGCAACACCACTGGCGCGACGTGCTGACCGAAGTGCTGGCGCAGGAGCGCCTCAGCTTTACCTACCAGCCGATCCAGCCCCTACACCGCAGCATGCTGGCCTACAACGAGCTCTACACCCGCTTCAGCGGCAATGACGGCACCGCCCTGCCCACCGACACCCTGTTTGCCATGGCCCAGCGGCTGGATATGGTGATGCGGCTGGAGCAGTTGGTCATTACCCACATCATGCGTCAGTACCGGGCCTTTGGTGCCAACCAGAGTCGCTGGGGGATCAACCTCTCCCCCAACCTGCTGCAAAACAGCGCCTTCCTGATCTGGCTTGACCGCCAACTGCTCAAAGATCCCAATACCAGCGCCAATCTGGTGTTCGAACTGGATGAAGAGCATCTGGAGCGCAACCTGACCGGCGCCAAGCGGGTGTTTGAACTGCTGCGCCGCAACGGCAGCCGCTCGGCCATCGCCAATTTCGGCAAAGGGATCGGCTCCTTTACCCTGTTTCGCGAGCTCAAGCCCGACTACATCAAGCTCGATCCTGCCCTGATCACCGGACTGGAGCAGGATCAGACCAACCAGCAGTTCGTGCGGATGATCGTCGATGTATCACATCGGATGGGGTGTCAGGTGATTGCAGAGGGGGTGGAACAGCTTGGCCAGAAACAGCTGCTGCAGGGGATGTACGTGGATGGCTTGCAGGGCTATCTGATCGCCCGGCCGCAACCGCTGCGACCGGATATCAGCCAGCTGGGGCTCTTTACTGAGGATGCTTCAGCTTCAAAAGGGTCAGAATGATGTCATTGAGCTGGCGATAGCGCTCCAGCTCTTTCTGATCGTAGCGGGTCGCCAGGGTGGTGGGGTTGTGGCGATTTTTGAGGTAACGGTTGATTTGCAGGCGATTGAACCCAGCCACCTGATAGACCTGGCCAAGCAGGGTATTGAGTTCATCGTGCTCCAGACCGGCTCTGGCCAGATAGTCCCCATCGGCGGGACTCTCGGTCTGGTGACTCCACTTGCCAATGCGACCGCTCTCTTGCAGATAGCTGAGCCACTGCTCGATATAGAGCGGTTTGCACCCCGCCAACAGGTTGAAAAAGCCCACCGCATCGCAACGACAACCGCTCAAGAGCACGACCGCCAGCTGATCATCATCGCACTGGAAGGTCACTGGCCCGACTTGCGCCCAATCCAGCGCCTGCACCCGAATGCTGGCCTTCTCACCCGCAGCTCCCGTTACGTCGAATACAAACATGGCGCTCCTCCCTTGGCAAAAGGTTGATGATGGACCATCCCCCTGACAGGTGCAAAGGCAAATCGGCTTTTAACTCATCAATCGGGCCATTCGACCATAAAAAAGACCGGCACCCTCACGGGTGCCGGTCTTTGTCCCGATGGCCTGTGCGTTCAGGCCATCAATGGAGGCGCTTTCAGGCGTCCAGTTCAACCAGAGCCTTGGCCAGCTCGATAGGTTCGAGCTCCTGACCTTCCAGATCGGCGTTCCAGTTCGGACCGACCAGCACATCATCTTCATCCAGATCGTTGATCCAGATATCGAGAAACTCTTCCAGATCGATCACTTCCGGCTCGTAATCGGCCCACTCGTCAACACAGTGCAGACGGGCGTCCTCTTCGGCAGACCAGAGCGGCATCACGTCGGCATCTTCAAATTCGGCGGAGCGGCAGACGACCCAGTCTTCCCCATAGCGCAGACCCCACACCTGACCCGACTCGCGGACTTGTTCGATAAACAGTTGGAAATTGGCGTCAAGGTTGTCGTTAAGCATGCTCATGGGATTCTCTCTTTCTTTCGGGTGCTGCGGCATTGTCGGGCGACAATACGATGGCCAAATGGTGTCGCAAAAGTGACATGGACTCAAGCATATTGGGATTATTCCGGGAAAAAAGCCGGGATAACCCCCATTTGCCTGCAAAAACGCCTCCCGATGGAGGCGTCTTGCAGATTCAGGAGATCAACGCTCCCAGTAAACCTCTTCCAGGCTGTCCTCTTTCTCCGGCAAACCGCGGGAGAGACGGGGGCTGCTCTGGGCCAACACCTCGTAGCTGACGCGGTTGGCGTATTTGCACACCTGGGCCAGTGAGGAGTAGGTCAGGAACTCGGAGATGTGCTTGGCGGAGTTGGGCACATTCATCCGGTGATAGGAGTTAGCCACCATGTCGTGCAGCACGGCGGAAAGGGCGCCATCCCCTGCCCCGTTGGTGTTCTTGATCTTCTCCGGGCCACCCATGTACGGGGAGATGTGGGAGTAGATACGGGCCGGTTTGCGGCACTTGGCACGGGCCATCGGGCGGCTGAACTCATACATGTTGAACTCGGGGATAACGCCGGGCAGCAGGGTATGAGTGGTCTCGCGCTTGTAGTCCTCATCGGTGTAGCTCGCCATGTAGAGGCCGATGGGGCCAGCAGTACAGAGCACCATGTCGGCCCAGTCGAGCGCCTTGTCGGCCGCACCGAGCGGATCAGCGATACCGGTCAGGGCTTCACCTTCGTCTTCGTTCATCGCCAGCACGGTCACGTTTTCGGCAATGAAGTCGCGCCACCACTGGGGGTTTTCGTCGATAACGAAACGGGTGCCCAGGGTCAGCACCACGGGAATACCGGCCTCGCGGGCATAACGCACCGCAGTCATGGCCGCCTCTTTCATCGGGTCACCATCGTCACCACGCACCAGATAGGCGGTGATCACCAGGGCAGACGCCCCTTTGATCACATCCTCCGGAATGTGCTGCACATCCAGCTGGTTCATCTTGCCGGCGTTGATGCCGAAGCTGCGCTCGCCGCACTCGGTGATGAAGGTGAAGCAACGGCCGATGGGGCCATCAACCGGCTGCAGATAGTCCAGATTGACGCGGGAAGAGGTGTTGCACAGATAACGGTAGGCGTAGCAGCCGATGCGAATATCCTGACTCATCACACCCAGCAGGATGGAGTGGGAATCGGCCAGTACCGAGTAGTTGTGTACCGTGTTGCCAATGGTGCCACCGGCAAACTCGCTCACTACCATGTTGTTGGCCTTGAGCTCGTCATAAATCCGTTCGGCCACGTCGTCATTGATAACGACGGAGTGCCCCTTGCTCAGACCATAACGGGTCAGAAAGTCTTCATCCACATGGGCTTCGATATCAACCAGGGTCTGATCAATCCCGACGACGTAGGCTTTGCCCAGCTCGGTTAACAGGGGATTTTGCGGAACCAGGGGATCGCGTCTGTCGACAGGGAAGTAGTGTTTGGACTTGCGCTGACCGGGAAATTTCATGGCAATGTTCTGTGCTCTGGGGGAAAGAGGGGCGGGATTTTAACACAATCCGCCGCCCCGAAAAGTCGCCCTGTTTAAATAATGGAGTCAGTATAGACAAGGCTTGCAAAGAAAAACGTTTGCCTTTTCACCATAAAAAAACCACCCCGCCCGGGGTGGTTCCCTAGCATAAAAAAGCGCCTGTTTTCAGGCGGCCGCCATGCCCTGCAACAGGGCCAGTACCGAAAAGAGGCCGAGGGCGAGCCAGAACAGCAAGGTGCCCAGAAAACGGGGCACATTGGGGCTTTGGGGATCTGGATGCCGATGGCATGCAGGATGCGGCCGACCAACAGCATGGCGCCACCGGCATGCAGCCAGAGCGCACCGGCGCCGGATAGCTCGCACAGCGCCATCAGCAGCAGGGTCAGCGGCACATACTCGGCAAAATTGCCGTGAGCCCGGATCGCCGCCAGCAGCTCGGGGGCTTCCCCCTGCCCTATCATCACCCCGAACTGGGCGCGGCGTCTGACCACCCAGAAAGATAGCCCCAAAAACAGCAGCCCCAGCAGGCCTGCGTAGATCAGCGTGATATGTACCATGACTCGACTCCTTGTTTGACTGACTGCCGGTCACTCATGCCAATTCGCGGCAGATGAGCGAGACCATCATCCTGATGTGGGCCTGATCGCTGTTGAGGGCCGGAATATATTCAAACCGCTCGCCACCGGCCTCCATGAAGATCTCCCGATTCTGTACCTGAATTTCCTCAAGGGTTTCGAGGCAGTCGGCCGCAAAGGCAGGGCAAATCACATCGAGCCGCTTGATGCCCGCAGCAGGCATACCGCCAATGGTCACGTCTGTGTAGGGCTTGAGCCACTCCTCCTTGCCAAAGCGGGACTGGAAACTGGCCGTCCACTGCCCGGCCTCCAGCCCGAGTGCCTCGGCCAGCAAGCTGGCGGTATGGCGACACTGGTGACCATAGGGGTCCCCTTCGTTCTCGTAGCGCTCGGGAATACCGTGGAACGACATCAGCAAGTGATCACCCTGACCGTGCAGCTCCCAGTGACGGCGCACGCTCATGGCCAGCGCCTGAATGTATTCGGGGTGGGCGTGATAATCACGAATGAGCCGTACCAACGGCAGATTGCGTTCTCTCTTCATCGCCTTGCCCCAGGCATCGAAGACCGAGGCGGTGGTACTGACCGAATATTGCGGATAGAGCGGCAACAGGATCACCCGGTTGACCCCTTTGGCCTTGAGCGCCTGCCAGCCATCATTCACTGACGGGGAACCATAGGTCATCGCCAGCTCCACCGGCACCTCGACCCCCTCCCGCTTGAGCTCCTGCTCCAGTGCGGCGCGCTGCTGCTTGCTTATCACCATCAGCGGCGAGCCCTGCTCGGTCCAGACCTGCTGATAGAGCTTGGCCACTTTGGGCGAGCGCGTCGGCAAGATGATGAAGTGGAGCAGCGGGCACCAGAGGTAGCGGGGCAGGTCCACCACACGGGGATCGTGCAGGAACTGGCTGAGGAACGCTTTGACGGCAGCGGTGGTCGGTGCGGCTGGGGTACCCAGATTGACCAGCAATATTCCGGTTTTCGTGGTCACGTTGGCTTCCTGTCTATCTGTCATTATGCAAAAAGGACCCGACAGGGCCCTTCTCTTTATTTATCTGATGGCACGGGAAACAGTGCCGGCAGCAAAGATCAGCCCAGAATGGTGGCAAGCTGCTTGCTGACCAGATCAACCGGCTGGGTGCCGTCGATCTTGACGTAACGGGTGTGGCCCGCTTCCGCCTCTTTGCCGTAGAAACCGATCAACGGCGCGGTCTGCTGATGATATACATCCAGACGCTTGCGTACTGTGGTCTCTTCGTCGTCGGCGCGGATCACCAGATCTTCGCCGGTCACGTCATCCTTGCCTTCCACTTTCGGCGGGTTGAACACCACGTGGTAGGTACGGCCGGAGCCGGAGTGAACGCGACGGCCGCTCATGCGCTTGACGATCTCTTCGTCCGGCACATCGAACTCCAGCACGAAATCAACCACGACACCGGCGTCCTTCATGGCTTGCGCCTGGGGAATGGTGCGCGGGAAACCGTCCAACAGGAAGCCTCTGGCGCAGTCCGGCTGAGCGATGCGCTCTTTGACCAGACCGATGATGATGTCGTCAGAGACCAGCTGACCTGCGTCCATCACAGCTTTGGCTTTCAGACCGAGCTCGGTGCCCGCCTTGATCGCCGCACGCAGCATGTCGCCGGTGGAGATCTGGGGAATACCGTGTTTTTCCATGATGAACTGAGCCTGGGTACCTTTGCCGGCGCCCGGAGCCCCCAACAGAACAATGCGCATACACGCTCCTATTGATTGGTTATTCAAATCTTGCGAAGGCAAAAAATTACACGGTTTCGCCCGTTTCTACAAGGGTGAGCCACCTGAATGAGCACTTTATCACCACAATAACCGGCTGATCGAACAGGATTTCATCGCAAGGGGAAGACGCAAAAATAGCCAGGGATTCAGCATAGAGCGCCAAAAGCAGGAAGGAGGTACGACAGAAAAAAAGATCCCGGCTCAGGGCCGGGAATTGCGCTCAAAAGTAACTACTTGTCGCTCGTAGTAGGAACAGGGCAATAGTAGTTTGCCCCCTGTGCGTCAACAACTGTCAGATGTGACAGGCAGGCCGCTATGGAACCGGAACTGGGGATCCGGCGACGAGATAAGCTCAGCTTCCAGCTTGCCAAAGAAGGCCACCCGCTCGCTGATATCCTCCCCTGCGTACTGTTCGGCCAGGCTCAGGTAATCCTGATAGTGGCGCGCCTCGGAGCGCAGCAAAGAGACATAGAAGCGGCTCAGCTCTTCGTCCAGATGGGGCGCCAGCTTGGCAAAGCGCTCGCAGGAGCGAGCCTCGATGTAAGCGCCGATGATCATCTTGTCGACTATGGTGGCCGGCTCATGGGTGCGCACATGCTGCATCAACTGACGGGCATAGCGGGAGGCCGTCACCGGCCCGTATTCGATGCCGCGGGCCTGCATGATCTCCAGCACCTGCTCGAAGTGGTGCAGCTCCTCCTGAATGAGCCGCACCATGGGAAACAGCAGCGGATTGCGCTCCAGCTCGGCAAAGACGGTGCGATCAGACTCCCCCATGCTGCGTTTGCCCAGGATCTCGGCCTTCTCCGGAATGGCATCCAGCTCGCGATAGAACTCCAGCTTGGGCAGCAGATGGCGCTTGCCCTTGGGCAGGCAGTAGCGGCGCACCAGACTGTGGGCAGTGAGTGCGGCCTTGGTCTCGCAGTTGGCGTGATCGATGAGCAAGGTCGGTAAACGGGCTGGATCCCGCGCCATCTCCACCCACTCATCCGGGGTCTCGCACTGCAAAAACTGGCGCACTGGGGCTAGCAGATCATCCATCTGAACTCTCGTCTCTTAAAAGCGTATCGATCATATATGTTGCCGCCTATGCTAGCGGATCCCGCTGGCCATGCCCATATCCGGCAAGATAAGCGGATATTTTTCAAACAGATATCTCCTCCCCCTTCTGCCGGTGTGAGGCAAAAACGACAATGGGGGCCACTGGCCCCCATCTCGCTATCCCATCCGGCAAAACCGAAAAACGTTTAACTGCCTTCGTTAAAAATTTCCAGATTGCTGGTGCCTTCCTGCCATTCACGCACCGCTTTGGTGTCATCGTTGCGCAGGGCGTTGAGGTGATCCAGATAGGACTGGTCCACATCGGAGGTGACGTAGTGGCCATTGAAGACCGAGGTCTCGAAGTGACGCAGATCCGGGTTGATCTCCCGCACGGCGGCTTCCAGATCTTCCAAATCCTGGAAAATCAGGCCGTCAGCGCCAATCAGCTTGCACACCTCTTCCACTTCGCGGCCATGGGCGATCAG
Organism: Aeromonas sp. R4-1; assembly: GCF_040908325.1. NCBI lineage: Bacteria > Pseudomonadati > Pseudomonadota > Gammaproteobacteria > Aeromonadales > Aeromonadaceae > Aeromonas > Aeromonas sp. R4-1. The sequence goes on along the minus strand of NZ_JBFODM010000048.1, from coordinate 35,627 downwards.
CTCGTTGGCGGTGGGCATATCGATGCCATAGACGTTGGGGAAGCGAATTTCCGGCGCCGCCGAGGCGAAGTAGACCTTGGCTGCCCCCGCTTCACGGGCCATCTGGATGATCTGCTCGGACGTGGTACCACGCACGATGGAATCATCCACCAGCAACACCTTTTTGCCCTTGAATTCGGAGCTGATGGCGTTGAGTTTGCGACGCACCGACTTCTTGCGCTGGGTCTGGCCCGGCATGATGAAGGTACGGCCGATGTAGCGGTTCTTCACGAAGCCCTGACGGTATGGCAGATCCAGGGTGTGAGCGATCTCCAGCGCCACGTCACAGGAGGTCTCGGGGATGGGGATAACCACATCGACGTCGAGATCTTCCCACTCGCGGGCAATCTTCTGACCCAGCTTGCGACCCATGTTGAGGCGCGCGGCGTAGACCGAGACCTTGTCGATGCACGAATCGGGGCGAGCGAAGTAGACGTATTCGAAGATGCAGGAGCTCATCTGCGGGTTCTCCGCACACTGCTCGGAGAAGAGCTGGCCCTGCTCGGTGATGTAGATGGCTTCACCCGGCGCAATATCCCGCACCGTCTCGAAACCGATGGCGTCGAGCGCCACGCTCTCGGAGGCGAGCATGTACTCCACCTGGCCCTGCTCGTCCTGACGACGACCGAGGATCAGCGGGCGAATGCCGTTGGGATCGCGAAAGCCGATGAGACCATGGCCAATCACCAGCGAGACCACCGCATAAGCACCGCGGATCTGCTGATGGGTTCTGCGCACCGCGGCGAAGATATCTTCGGGACGCAGGGCCATCTTGTCACAGCGATCCAGCTCGTGGGCCAGCACGTTCAGCAACACTTCCGAGTCGGAGGTGGTGTTGATGTGACGGCGGGCGACCTTGAACTGCTGCTCCTTGAGCTCCTTGGCGTTGGTGAGGTTGCCGTTATGGGCCAGCACCATGCCGTAGGGCGAGTTCACATAAAAAGGTTGGGCTTCAGCGGCACTTGAGCTACCTGCGGTGGGATATCTGACATGACCTATGCCGATGTTCCCTTGCAAACGCTGCATGTGGCGCACTTCAAACACGTCCTTCACCAGGCCATTGGCCTTGCGTTGCCGGAAGTTTCCACTATCAATGGTCACGATCCCGGCGGCATCCTGTCCCCTGTGCTGCAACACCGTCAAGGCGTCGTAGAGGGCCTGATTGACGGGGGTGGTGCCAACTATACCGACAATACCACACATGTCTTTGCTACCTCGAAGTCACTATACCTGTTTAAGAAAACTGGATGAGTTCAACATGAACCCGAAAAACCACTGGATCACCGGCTTGAACTCCGGCACCAGCTTGGACGCCACCCACCAGTCGCTCTGGGAGAGGCTGGTGAAGGTATCCATGAAAAAAAGCAGGGCACTGACGATCATCACCCCGCGAATTGCACCGAAGCAGACCCCCAGCACCCGATCGGTACCGGAGAGACCCGTCTTGTCCACCAACAGGCCCACCACATAGTTGACCACGCTGCCGAGGATCAGGGTCGCCACAAACAGCGCCGCGATGGCCAGACCGTTGCGAACCAGCGCGTCGGAGAAGGAGGTGAAATAGACGGCGAGATCGGGATAGAAATGGCTGGCAATAAAGAAGGCGACGAACCAGGTGACAAGAGACATGGCCTCCTTGACGAAGCCGCGCACCAGGCTGATGAGAGCAGAGAAACCGACGATGCCGATGATGGTGTAATCAATCCAGACCATAGAAAAAGATGTCCTGCGAAATTGCGGCGCAGTCTAACAAAAACGATTGCGCATTGCTTGATAAAAATGTGTTAACTGTTCAAAGCGACGCCGCAAAGCCGCATTTTTTCAACACTAAAACGGTTGATCGGCGCCAGAATGCACAACGCCATGGCAATGCCATGGCGTTGTGGTCTGCGGCGTGAACTTACCCGATGTGGGTCAGGCCACCCATGTAGGATTGCAGCGCAGCCGGGATGGCGATGCGGCCATCTTCCTGCTGGTAGTTCTCCATCACGGCAACCAGGGTACGACCCACTGCCAGACCGGAGCCGTTCAGGGTGTGCAGCAGTTGCGGCTTGCCGTCGATGCGCACGCGAGCTTGCATGCGGCGCGCCTGGAAGTCGGTGCAGTTGGAGACAGAGGAGATCTCGCGGTAGGTGTTCTGGGCCGGCAGCCACACTTCCAGATCGTAGGTCTTGGAGGCGCAGAAGCCCATGTCACCGGTAGAGAGCGCCATCACGCGATACGGCAGCTCCAGCAGTTGCAGCACCTTCTCGGCGTGACCCACCATCTCTTCCAGTGCATCCCAGGATTTCTCCGGGTGAACCAGCTGAACCATTTCAACCTTGTCGAACTGGTGCATACGGATGAGGCCACGGGTATCACGACCGTAGGAACCGGCTTCAGAGCGGAAGCAGGGGCTGTGGGCGGTCATCTTGATTGGCAGCTCTTGAGCGTCAAAGATCTCGTCACGGGCCATGTTGGTGAGCGGCACTTCGGAGGTCGGGATCAGGGAGAACTTGCGCAGCTTGCCCTCTTCTTCCCCTTCACCTTCGATACCGGTGTTGAACAGGTCCTGAGCAAATTTCGGCAACTGACCGGTGCCATAGAGGCTGTCCGGGTTCACCAGATAGGGCACGTAGCACTCGGTGTAACCGTGCTGCTGGGTGTGCAGATCCAGCATGAACTGAGCCAGGGCACGGTGCAGACGGGCAATCTGACCCTTCATCACCACGAAACGGGTACCGGAGAGTTTGACGCCGTTTTTGAAGTCAACGCCCTTGGCCGCTTCGCCCAGATCGATGTGATCGCGTACCGGGAAGCTGAACTCGCGCGGGGCACCCCAACGGCGCACTTCCACGTTGTCGTTCTCGTCACGACCCACCGGGGTGGTCTCGCTCGGCAGGTTGGGGATAGCGTCGGCAATGGCTTTCAGCTGGGCCAGCAGGGCATCCAGCTCGACCTTGCTGGTTTCCAGCTCGTCGTTGATTTTGGTCACTTCGGCCTTGAGCGGGGCAACATCTTCACCACGACGGGCAGCTTCACCGATGGATTTGGAGCGGGCGTTGCGCTCGGCCTGCAGCTCCTGGGTACGGGACTGCAGATCCTTGCGTTTCTCTTCCAGAGCGTTGACAGCCGCTACGTCCAGAACGTAGCCACGTGTCGCCAGACGAGCGGCAGCCTCTTCGATATCGCTGCGCAGATATTTGGGATCCAGCATGGTTTACCTACTTTTTTAAAATGGGATCTGGGCCTGAGTCGTCATGACGGGCTGGGAAACAGATCCGGAAGTTAACATCGGTTGGCGCACCCCAATCGTCTTCAGAATCGGGCCTTAACTATCAGGCCTTCGAGATCAAGAAGATGGCGCAAGGCCAAGACAAGCGGGGTCAGACGGGCAGTGTAGCAGACCGCCCCCCCGCCCGAACAGGGACTATTTGTGTCGTTTTTACCGACTTTGGCACGCAAACCGTCCTGCATATTCAAACGCCTGACCAATTTTCAGCCATGCGAGGTAACAAAGGGGCTATTTGCCCCGTTGCTGCGGACTTTGCCTGTCCAGTTCATGGAGGTAATCGAGCTTCTGGCCAATCTGCTTTTCAAGGCCGCGATCGGTGGGCTGGTAGTACTGCTTGCCGGCAAGCTCGGGCGGGAAATACTGCTCGCCCGCAGCATAGGCGCCCGGCTCGTCATGGGCATAGCGATACTCGGCGCCATAGCCCAGATCGCTCATCAGCTTGGTCGGCGCATTGCGCAGGTGCACCGGCACCTCGAAGTCAGGGAGGTTTTTGGCATCATTAAGCGCCGCCTTCCAGGCGGTGTAGACCGCATTGCTTTTCGGGGCACAGGCGAGATAGACGATCGCCTGGGCGATGGCCCGCTCCCCTTCCGCCGGCCCGATCCGATGGAAACAATCCCAGGCCGACAGGGCGACCTGCATGGCACGGGGATCGGCATTGCCCACATCTTCCGAGGCAATAGCCAGCAAGCGGCGGGCAATATAGAGGGGATCGCAACCGGCGCTCACCATACGGGCATACCAGTAGAGCGCCGCATCCGGCGCCGAGCCGCGAATGGATTTGTGCACCGCCGAGATGAGGTCGTAGAAGTGATCGCCCCCCTTGTCGAAGCGGGCCACGTGCTCCCCCACCACGGCAGCGAGCAGGGCACTGTCGATCACCCGCGCCCCAGTGCTGTCGGTTTCGGCCATGTCGGCCAACAGCTCCAGATAGTTGAGGGATTTTCGCCCGTCCCCATCCACCGCCTTGGCCAGCGCCTCTTTGACGCCGGGGGCGAAGGTGAGTGCCGGATCATTGAGACCACGGGGATCGGTCATCGCCTGATCGAGCATGGCGAGAATATCGCTCTCCTCCAGTCGCTTGAGCAGATAGACCCGGGCTCGTGAGAGCAGTGCGTTGTTGAGTTCGAACGAGGGGTTTTCGGTAGTGGCACCGATAAAGGTGATGGTGCCATCTTCGATGTGAGGCAGGAACACATCCTGCTGGCTCTTGTTGAAGCGGTGCACTTCATCCACAAACAGGATGGTGCGCACCCCGCGCCAGCTGTTCTCCTTCGCCTTGTCGATGGCGGCGCGGATCTCCTTGATACCGGAGGTGACCGCAGAGAGTCGCTCCACTTCCGCCTGGCAGTAGTGAGCCATCAGCTCCGCCAGCGTAGTCTTGCCGGTACCGGGCGGCCCCCACAGGATCATCGAGTGGCAGTGACCCGCCAGAATGGCTTTGCGCAGGGGCTTGTCAGCCCCTAGGATATGTTGCTGACCGATATACTGGTCGAGGTTTTGCGGCCGCATCCGGGCCGCCAGCGGACGAAAGTCCGACGAGAAATCCAGCGACAAGTTGCTCATCTGTATTGACCACCCAGCGTCACGCCACTCGCCTTTGACTGGCGCAGTGGCGAGCAATCCAACGACCGCTTGCTCATTAGCGCTGGTCGTCCAGCTCGACCCCCTTCGGGATCTTGAAAACAAATTCGTTGCCCTTGAGCACCGGCTTGCGGTTGAAGTTGCTCAGGGTGAATTCACTCCACTGCCCTTGCGCCTCTTTCACATCGAAACGACTGATGTTGTCTTGTCTGTCGAAGGTGACACGGAAGGAGGCAATCAGCTCATCCTTGTTGCGGCTGGTGACGGTGTAGACATCCCCCTGCTGGGTCACGTCATAGTTCTTCCAGAACTTGTCGTCATTGCCGGCGATCAGAATAAAGGGGGTGTTGAGCACCGCATCTTTCAGCTTGAGGGCTGTGACCTGCTCGACGAAGGGATCATAGACCCAGACATCCTGACCATCTGCCACGATCAGGCTCTCGTCAGGCGAGGCGGTGTGCCAGTTGAAACGGTTTGGCCGCTGCACCAGCAGGTCGCCGCTGGCCTTTTGCAGCTCCTTGCCCTTGCTGTCATAGACGGTCTGGGCAAATTTGGCGGAGAAGAGGCTGACACCCGCCAGCTTCTGTTTGAGATCGCTGGCCGCATCGGCCCACACCTGGCTGCTGGCCATCAGCAGCACGGTACCCATCAACAGTTGTTTTTTCATCACGCTCTTCATAAAGACGCTCTCGATAAAAGGCCACGCCCGCGGAGGGCATGGCCAAGGATAGTATGAAACGGTGAGGCTTAGTCCCGCACCGGCGGCGGTGCCAGCACGTCGCGCTGACCATTGCCACCCGGTGAGCTGACGATGCCCTGATTCTCCATCTGCTCGATGAGACGGGCTGCCCGGTTGTAACCAATCTTGAACTTGCGCTGGACGCTGGAGGTCGAGCCACGGCGGGACTCCACCACAAAAGCGACCGCTTCGTCGAACAGGGGGTCGAGCTCTTCATCGACACCACCGCCATATTCGCCGCTGCCACCTTCGCCACCCGACTCACCGGAGAGGATCTCCTCGATGTAGTTCGGCTCGCCGCGCAGTTTCCAGTCCGCCACCACCTTGTGCACTTCGTGATCATCGACGAACGCACCGTGTACCCGGGTCGGGTTGGAGGTGCCAGCCGGCATGTAGAGCATGTCGCCCATACCGAGCAGGGATTCGGCGCCGCCCTGATCGATAATAGTACGGGAGTCGATCTTGCTCGATACCTGGAACGAAATACGGGTCGGGATGTTGGCCTTGATAAGACCGGTAATCACATCCACTGACGGACGCTGGGTCGCCAGAATGAGGTGAATACCGGCGGCCCGCGCCTTCTGGGCGATCCGGGCGATCAGCTCTTCCACCTTCTTGCCGACGATCATCATCATGTCGGCAAATTCGTCCACCACCACCACGATGTGGGGCAGTTTCTCCAGCTCTGGCGGCATCTGATCCATGGAGTCACCCGGACGCCACAACGGATCCAGCAGGGGTTCCCCCTCCTCGATGGCGGCCAGTACCTTGTCGTTGTAGCCCTTGAGGTTGCGCACCCCGACTGCCGACATCAGCTTGTAACGGCGCTCCATCTCCCCCACACACCAGCGCAGAGCGTTGGCGGCATCCTTCATGTCGGTCACCACCTCGGTCAGCAGATGCGGGATCCCTTCGTAGACCGAGAGTTCCAGCATCTTGGGATCGATCATGATGAAGCGCAGATCATCGGGGGATGACTTGTAGAGCATCGAGATGATCATGGTGTTGACCCCTACCGACTTACCGGAACCTGTGGTACCAGCGACCAGCAGGTGCGGCATCTTGGCCAGGTTCACCACCACCGGCTCCCCTGCGATGTCCTGACCCAGGCCCATGGTGAGCGGGTTGCGGCTATCGCGGAAGGCATCGCAGTCAAGGGTTTCGCGCAGGTAAACGGTCTGGCGCACCCGGTTGGGCAGCTCGATACCGACATAGGTTTTACCCGGGATCACTTCCACTACCCGCACGCTGCTGGCAGACAAGGAGCGGGCCAGATCGCGCGAGAGGTTGGTGATCTTGCTCGCCTTCATGCCCGGCGCCAGATCCAGCTCGAAACGGGTAATAACCGGACCCGGATAAACACCCACAACCTTGGCCTGCACGTTGTAGTCGGCAAGCTTGGCTTCCACCAGACGGCCCATGCGATCCAGCTCATCCTTGCTCATCATCTGGGTCTTGGCTGGTGGACGGTCGAGCAGCTCGATACTCGGCAACGGTGGCATTGTTGACTGCGGACGACGCTTGGGCTTGGTTGGTGCGACGGCTACCGGCGCAGCGACCTCGTCGTCCCCTTCGGCCCAGGGCAGATCCAGATCGTCCTCATCATCGTCATCGGCCACAGCCAGTACCGGCTGACGGCGACCATTGGCGGCCGCCACCGCACGTTTCGGCTTGGCAGCCGGAACCGGCTCATCATCTTCATCATCAAACTGGGGATCGAACTCGAAGGTATCGTCGTCGAGTTCCGGCAGCCACTCTTCGGCGGCAGCCTTCTGATTTTTGGCCTTGGGCTTGCGCGTCCAGCTGGTGTGTGGCTCATCTTCCTCATCATCAAACGCGATAGCCCCTACCCCGCCTTCCAGCAAGGGATCCGGCCCCTCGTTGCGGGGTTGACGCCAGCCACCGGTCAGCCAGCGGCCGAGGGTGGTCGGGAAGTGGTAAACAGCGCTGACCGAACCGGTACAGGCCGCGCCGATCTGCTCAACGATGGTGAGCCAGGACCAGCCGGTAAACAGGGTGATGCCGGTTGCCACGAAGCAGAGCAGCATCAGGTTGGCCCCGACGCCGCCAAACAGCGGCACCACCGCGGAGGCTATTACATCCCCCACCAGACCACCGGCGGAGAAGTTCTGCATATCGTTGAAGTTCATGCTGGCAATGGCCGACATGCCGAGCACGGTCAGGATAAAGCCGATGATCCGCACCCCCAGGGTGAGGTAATCCACATCGAGCAGACGGCTCGGGCGCCAGAACAGACTCCAGCCCAGCAGCACCACCAGCGGCGGCACCAGATAGGAGAAGGCACCAAAGGTAAACATGGTGATATCGGCGAGCCAGGCACCGGCACTACCGGCGAGGTTCTTCACCTCCCCTTGCCAGGAGGTCTGGGACCAGCCGGGATCAGCAGGATGATAGGACAACAGGGCAAGCAGAAGATAAGCAGCCATCAGGGTGATGGCGATCAAGACGGCTTCGAAGATCCGTTGTGTACCTGATAAAGGAGTAAACAGCTTTTTATCGGCCAAACTCCGGCTCCTTTCTGAAAACATGTAATGCAGGAAATAAGGGGGCCTAGTATCCCCGAAAAGCCCATCGATTGTCAGCCAGAGCCTGATGGGACGGGGCCATATTTGCAATTATCTTTACAAGAAGAAACGAGCGGACCGGCCGCTCGTTTCTGACTGTCATGGTGTCTCATATGGAAAAGATACCACGGCATAACCTGCTTTATCGGGTGCTGATCACCAGACGACTGCTCTGTTTGACCTCTTCCATCACCACATAGGTGCGGGTGTCATTGACTCCGGGCAGACGCAGCAGGGTTTCCCCCAACAGACGGCGGTAAGCCGACATGTCGCTGACTCGGGTCTTGAGCAGATAGTCGAAGTCACCGGAAACCAGATGACACTCCTGGATCTCTTCGAGCACCTGAACAGCCTTGTTGAACTGTTCAAACACATCAGGCGCCCCGCGATTGAGGGTTATCTCTACAAACACCAGCAGAGATGCGTCCAGATAATGAGGGTTCAGAATAGCGGCATATCCTTCGATATAACCTTGTCGCTCGAGGCGACGAACCCGTTCCAGACACGGTGTAGGACTCAGGCCAACTCGCTTGGACAACTCAACATTCGAAATCCTGCCATCCTTTTGCAGTTCATTAAGAATATTGCGGTCAATCCTGTCCAAATCCTTTAGCCGACTCTTAGCTTCCATCATTTTATTCCATCCTTTGGCTATTTTTTGGTAAGAATCACCAGTCATTTTATAATTATGGTCACAAATCCTGTCAATACCTGAATATACTAGGCGCAAATGTTGGTTAACATTTTGGCAACATGAAACACCAATCTATAGACGAGGGATAGCATGATTATCGGTGTACCTAAAGAGATAAAAAACCATGAATACCGCGTAGGCATGGTTCCGGCCAGTGTACGTGAACTGACAGCACGAAACCATACTGTTTTCGTCCAAAGCGGTGCCGGAAACGGCATTGGCTTCAGCGATGCAGATTATATCGCTGTTGGAGCCGAAATTTTGGCCTCTGCAGCAGAGGTTTTCGCCAAAGCCGAGATGATCGTCAAGGTCAAGGAACCTCAGCCTGTCGAATGTGCCATGCTGCGCCCGGGTCAAACCCTGTTTACCTATCTGCATCTGGCGCCAGACTTGCCCCAGACCGAAGCCCTGCTGAAAAGCGGCGCCATCTGTATCGCCTATGAAACCGTCACCGACGGCCGTGGCGGCCTGCCTCTGCTGGCCCCCATGTCGGAAGTGGCCGGACGCATGTCTATTCAGGCGGGTGCCCAGGCGCTGGAAAAATCGCGCGGTGGTAGCGGTGTGCTGCTCGGCGGCGTACCCGGTGTCGAACCAGCCAAGGTGGTGATCATCGGTGGCGGCGTGGTCGGCTCCAATGCAGCCCGCATGGCCATTGGCCTGCGCGCGGATGTCACCATCCTCGACAACAACGTCGATACCCTGCGTCGTCTCGATAACGAGTTCCAGGGAGCAGCCAAGGTGGTTTACTCCAACAGCGAGACGCTGGAGCGCCATCTGCTGGCGGCCGATCTGGTCATCGGCGGCGTGCTGGTGCCGGGTGCCACTGCGCCAAAACTTGTCAGCCGTGACCACATTGCGCGCATGAAGCCGGGTTCTGCCATCGTCGATGTGGCTATCGATCAGGGCGGCTGTGTGGAAACCTCCCACGCCACCACCCACCAGGATCCGACCTATATCGTCGATGAGGTGGTGCACTACTGTGTCGCCAACATGCCGGGGGCGGTGGCCCGCACCTCGACCGTGGCGCTCAACAATGCCACCCTCCCCTTTATCATCAAGCTGGCCCAGCAAGGATATCGTCAGGCACTGCTGAGCGACCCCAACCTGTTGCACGGGCTCAACGTGATGGAGGGCAAACTCACCTGCAAGGAAGTGGCCGTGGCACATGGCCTTGCCTACACGGATCCCCTGACCCTGCTGAACTGATCTGCGCTGGCCTGCGCCAGTTGGAGATAAGTGAAAATCCGCCCGCGATGGGCGGTTTTTTATTCCTTTATTTTGCATGTCACCCCTTGTGAACACGATTAGTGCAATCGACTCACCAGCCTTTGACCCCGGATCACGAATTACCTACAATCGCGCAAACTCATCACATCCCGGAAATGACATCATGAGCCAAGTCACTCACAGCAAATTGCTGATCTTAGGGTCAGGCCCGGCCGGTTACACCGCGGCCGTCTATGCCGCCCGCGCCAACCTCAATCCCCTGCTCATCACCGGCATGCAGCAAGGGGGTCAGCTGACCACCACCACCGAAGTGGAAAACTGGCCAGGTGATCCGGAAGGGCTGACCGGCCCGGCCCTGATGGAGCGCATGAAAGAGCATGCAGAGAAGTTCGATACCCGCATCCTGTTTGATCACATCAACAGTGTCGAACTGACTCAGCGCCCGTTCCGTCTCAAGGGCGACAACGGCGAGTACACCTGCGATGCCCTGATCATCGCGACCGGTGCCTCCGCCAAGTATCTGGGTCTGCCCTCCGAAGAGGCCTTCAAGGGGCGCGGCGTCTCAGCCTGTGCCACCTGTGACGGTTTCTTCTATCGCAATCAGGAAGTGGCGGTGATCGGCGGCGGCAACACCGCAGTTGAAGAAGCCTTGTATCTGGCCAACATCGCCAAAAAGGTGCACCTGATCCACCGCCGCGACGAATTCCGTGCCGAGAAGATCCTGATCAAGCGTCTGCACGACAAGGTTGCGAGCGGCAACATCGTGCTGCACACCCACCAGACCCTGGACGAAGTGCTGGGTGATCAGATGGGGGTCACCGGTGTGCGCCTGCGCAACACTCAGGACAACAGCACCAGCGAGCTGCCGCTGATGGGCGTCTTCATCGCCATCGGCCACCAGCCCAACACCCAGATCTTCGATGGCCAGCTGGAGATGCAAAACGGCTATCTGAAGGTACGTGGCGGCCTCGACGGTTTTGCCACCCAGACCAGCATTGAAGGTGTCTTCGCTGCCGGCGATGTGGCCGACCACAACTACCGTCAGGCGATCACCTCTGCCGGTACCGGCTGCATGGCAGCCCTCGATGCCGAACGCTACCTCGACGCGCAATAAACAAGCGTAGTTGTGATATAAGGCATACCAGTCGGTATGCCTTTTTTATTTAAAGGAGTCTAATGAAACAGAAGATATTGATTGTCGAAGATAGCCTGACCATCCGCCGTATGCTGACTCAGGCCATTGCCCAGCAGACTGGCCTCGAGATTGACGCCTTCGATACCCTCGAAGGTGCCCGTCACTGCCGGGGCGAGGAGTATGTGGTCGCGCTGGTGGACCTGACCTTGCCGGATGCGCCCCGTGGCGAAGCAGTCAACGAGCTGCTGGCTCGAGGTTTGCCGGTGGTGATCCTCACTGCCGACATCAGCGAGGATAAACGTGCCGCCTGGCTGGAAACCGGCGTGCTGGACTATGTGATGAAGGATTCGCGCCACTCGCTGCAATATGCCGTCAGTCTGGTGCACCGCCTCTATCTCAACCAGTCCATCGAAGTGCTGGTGGTCGATGACTCACGCACCTCCCGTCACCGCACCATGGCCCAGTTGCGCAAGCAGTTGTTGCAGGTGCATGAGGCCAGTCATGCCCGTGAAGCGATGGCGATGCTGGAGCAACACCCGGACATCCGGCTGGCACTGGTCGACTACTATATGCCGGATATCGATGGCATCAGCCTGGTGCGGATGCTGAGAGAGCGATACAGCAAGCAGCAGCTCGCGATTATCGGGATCTCGGTCTCGGACAAACGCGGTCTCTCTGCTCGCTACCTCAAGCAAGGCGCCAACGACTTTCTCAACCAGCCGTTCGAGCCGGAAGAGCTGCAGTGTCGGGTCAGCCACAATCTGGAAGCGCTCGAGCAGTTCAACAGCATTCAGGAGTCAGCCAATCGCGACTACCTGACCGGTCTCTACAACCGGCGCTACTGGTTCAACGAAGGGCAAAAATGGTTTGAAGAGCATCAGCGCCAGCAGACGCCTCTGGCACTCTGTGTGCTCGATGTGGATCACTTCAAGCAGGTCAACGATCACTGGGGCCATGCCATCGGCGATCAACTGCTCTGCCATCTGACTCGGTTACTGACCCAGTTCTTCCCCGATGCCATGATCGCCCGCTTTGGCGGAGAGGAGTTTGCCATGATGGTGCCTCACTGTACCGTCCCCGTGTTGATCAAGCGTCTTGAAGGGCTGCGTCAGCAGCTGCGCCAGCAACCTTTGTCACCGGAAACCCCGCTCTTTGTTCGCGCCAGTTACGGCGTGATCAGCGTCGGGCGGATATCCATGGACGAGGCGCTGAGCGTAGCGGATCGGCTGCTCTATCAGGCAAAGAACACCGGTCGCGACAAGATAGTCTCTCAAGAGATAACTATCTGAATCCTCAGGGCATCAGTCCCGTGTATTACCGCCCGACAGACTTTCCGGCAGGAGAGTCTGCGGGTTCCTTTCCTGCCACAGTCTCCCCATCACCATGACTATCGAAAGTCAGTAAGTCTTGTCGACCCGCACCCCATCATCGAAGTAGAGAATGCGCACCTTGTCTCCATTGGCAAAGACCATGGCGGGATCATAATCCTGGATCACGTTGATAAGGGCATTTTGCTCGTTGCGGATCAGCAGCTCCACCAACTTGTTTTCCACCACGGTTCCCCCGGACTGGTATTGCTGCGCAGCCGCAGCACCAGCGAGCGCCCCGACGGCGGTGGCGATCTCACGGCCATGACCGCCGCCAAACTGGTTGCCCAGCAGGCCGCCCAACACGGCACCACCCAGCGTCTTCCAGCCAGAGTGCTCGGACTCCAGGATCTGGCGCTGGGTAATATTGCGCGCCGTTTCGACCTGACCAAACACCACCTGATTGACCGGCCGCGCGGTATTGCGCTGGTAGACCTCCGCCCCGGCGGGCGCCGTGACAAAGCAGAACAAGCTGGATACTATCAGGATAATGGCCTTCATCTATGAACCTCGTTGCCTTATGTCTCGCTATCTTACCCAACTGGATGATGAGCTTTGCTGGTTTCCCGACCCCAGCCATGCGCTGGAAGAGCCCAACGGCTTGCTGGCGATCGGCGGGGATCTCTCCCCTGCCAGATTGCTGGCAGCTTACCACAAGGGGATCTTCCCGTGGAATGAACCCCACCAACCGACCCTGTGGTGGTCACCGGATCCCCGCGGGGTGATCCGTCCCGACCAACTCCATGTGGGGCGGACACTGCAGAAGATTATCCGTCGAACCCCATTCGATATTTCTGTCAATCGCGCCTTTAATGAAGTCATTACCGCCTGCGCCGCCCCTCGTCGCACTGCCGATGGCACCTGGATCAGTCAACCCATGATCGAGGCCTACCAGCAGTTGCACCGGCTGGGTCATGCCCACTCTATCGAGATCTGGCAGGAGGGAGAGCTGCAAGCGGGACTGTATGGCCTCTCTATCGGCCGACTGTTTTGCGGTGAATCCATGTTCAGCCGGATTGATAACGGCGCCAAACTTGCCATGGTGGCACTCTGTCGCCACTTCGCCCGCCATCACGGCGCCCTCATCGATTGCCAGATGCAGAACCCGTTTCTGGCGACCCTGGGTATCGAGGAGTGGCCACGGGCCCGTTTTCTGGCTGAGCTGGCGCGCCTTGGCCATCAACCACTATTGGCTTCCTGCTGGCAAGAGGGGGAAATCAGCTTATGACTGAAGAAGTGATCCTCAAAGTAGGGCTGACTCCCAAGCATCCCTGCAGTTATCTGGACCATGAGCAGGAGCAATTGCTGGTACTGATGGATCACAATCTGCTCAACGCTAACGGCTACGAGCGATTGTTGACTGCCGGTTTTCGCCGCAGTGGCAACGACATCTATCGCCCCCACTGCCCGGCGTGCCATGCCTGCCAATCCCTTCGTATTCACAGCGAGCGCTTTCGCCCCAGCCGCGGCCAGAAGCGGATCCGCCAGCTCAACAGGGATATCGAGATCGTCCTGAGCTACGATGACAAGCCCGAGTATTACCTGCTCTACGAACGCTATATCCGCGAACGCCACCACGATGGCAGCATGTATCCCCCCAACCGCAGCCAGTATCGCGGTTTTCTCCATTGTGACTGGATGCCGCCACTCTATCTGGAGATGCGCAAGGAGGGCCGCCTGATCGGCGTGGCCACCACAGACCTGCTGCCCCACTCCTTGAGCGCCATGTACACCTTCTTCGCTCCAGATTATGCCGATCGCTCCCTGGGCACCTTTGCCATCCTTTGCCAGCTCGATCTGGCCAGGCGAACCGGGCGAAGCTGGCTCTATCTTGGCTATCTGGTAGAGGCGTGTCGCAAGATGAATTACAAACGCAATTACCTCCCTCATGAGCTGTTAATTCAGGGGGAATGGAAAAATATCGACCCCAAGCCCGAGTAAACTTTACACATAGCCTTAAATCCGGCATGATCCAGCGGTTTTTTGTTGTGGCTTATCAAGAGGATTCAATGGCTAAAGAAGACAGTATTGAGATGCAGGGCACTATTCTCGAAACCCTGCCCAATACCATGTTCCGTGTGGAACTGGAGAATGGTCACGTGGTTATCGCTCATATTTCAGGCAAGATGCGCAAAAACTACATTCGTATCCTGACTGGAGACAAAGTAACGGTAGCACTGACTCCCTACGATCTCTCCAAGGGACGTATTGTTTTCCGCTCTCGCTAAGCCAGGAATTCAGCAAAAAACCCCAACCTTTCGGTTGGGGTTTTTTGTCGTTTTCTGATCACTGACGCTTAGTGGGAAACAGCTTCAACATTGACCTGAAAATCAAAGCTGAGGCTGTCATTTACCAACTCAACCTTCACTATCCCCCCGTCAACCAGTGAACCAAACAGGATCTCGTTGGCCAGGGGCTTCTTGAGGTGCTCCTGGATTACCCGCCCCATCGGTCTGGCGCCCATGGCTCTGTCATACCCCTTCTCCGCCAACCAGTGGCGGGCACGCTCGGACACCTCGAGAGAGACTCCCTTCGCATCCAGTTGAACCTGCAATTCGACAATGAACTTGTCGACCACCTGATGGATCACCGTCATATCGAGATGGTTGAACCAGATGGTGTGATCAAGCCGGTTACGAAACTCCGGACTGAAGGTCTTGTTGATCACCGCCATGGCATCGTGGCTCAAATCCTGTTGCTGGAAGCCAATCGATTTGCGCTGAGTCTCCTGCACTCCGGCGTTGGTAGTCATGACCAAAATCACGTTACGGAAATCCGCCTTACGCCCGTTGTTATCGGTCAAGGTGCCGTTGTCCATCACCTGCAGCAGCAGATTAAATACGTCCGGGTGAGCTTTCTCAATTTCGTCGAGCAACACAACGGAATGAGGATGCTTGATCACCGCATCGGTCAGCAAACCACCCTGCTCAAAACCGACATAGCCGGGAGGCGCACCAATCAGACGTGAGACGGTGTGACGCTCCATGTACTCGGACATATCAAAGCGCAGCATCTCGACACCCAGCGCCTTGCCCAACTGCTGGGTCACCTCTGTTTTACCGACACCGGTAGGACCGGCAAAGAGGAAGCAACCAACCGGGCGACGCTCGTTACCCAAACCTGAACGAGAGAGGCGAATCGCATCGGTCAGCACCTCGATGGCTTTATCCTGACCAAAGACCACCATCTTCAGATTGCGCTCCAAGTTCTTCAGTACCTCTTTATCTGAAGAGGAGACTGATTTTTCCGGAATGCGGGCGATCTTGGCCACAATGGACTCAATTTCCTGCACATTGATCACTTTCTTGCGCTTGCTCGCAGGCAGCAACCGTTGACCGGCGCCCGCCTCGTCGATCACGTCGATCGCCTTGTCGGGTAGGTGACGATCATTGATGTACTTGGCAGAGAGCTCGGCAGCTGCACGGATCGCCTTGGCGGTATAGCGTACGCCGTGGTGGGCTTCGTAGCGACTCTTGAGCCCCATCAGGATGCGAGTGGTGTCATCGATAGTCGGCTCGACAATATCGATTTTCTGGAAGCGACGGGCCAGCGCACGGTCTTTCTCGAAGATTTGGGCGTACTCCTGATAAGTGGTGGATCCCACACAGCGGAGCAAACCATTGGAGAGCAGCGGCTTGATCAGGTTGGCCGCATCCAGCTGACCACCGGATGCCGCTCCGGCACCAATGATGGTATGGATCTCGTCAATAAAGAGAATGGCCCCTTCCTGACGCTCAATTTGCTTGAGCAGTACCTTGAGGCGCTTCTCGAAATCCCCACGGTATTTGGTGCCCGCCAGCAGAGAACCCATATCCAGCGAATAGATGGTACTGCCCGCAATCACCTCGGGGACATCCCCCTTGACGATGCGATAGGCCAAGCCTTCTGCAATAGCGGTTTTGCCCACACCCGCTTCACCCACCAGCAGCGGGTTGTTCTTGCGACGACGGCAGAGCACCTGAATGGTACGATTGAGCTCCTGATCACGGCCAATCAGCGGATCGATGCGCCCTTCCAGCACCAGCTGGTTCAGGTTGGTGGCAAAACTCTCGATCTGGGCGGCCGAGACATCATCATCAGACTCGGGATTGTTATTGCTGCCGAGATCAGGTTTGCTGTCCTTGCGCACCCCGTGGGAGAGGAAATTGACGACGTCGAGACGGCTAATCTCGGCTTTTTTCAGGAAATAGGCAGCTTGTGACTCCTGCTCACTGAAGATAGCGACCAGCACGTTGGCGCCGCTGACTTCGGTATTGCCGGAGGATTGCACATGGAAGACGGCACGCTGCAACACGCGCTGGAAGCCCAGTGTCGGCTGGGTTTCACGATCTTCATCATCGCGCGGTATGAGCGGAGTAGTTTGGGTGATGAATGCGCGGATCTCCTTGCGCATCTGCTCGACATCGGCACCACAGGAGCTCAGCGCCTCATGGGCTGAACTGTTATCCAGAAGGGCTAACAACAGGTGCTCGACGGTCATGAATTCGTGGCGCTCGTCACGGGCCAGTTTGAAAGCCTCGTTCAGCGTCTTTTCTAGATCTTTATTCAACATAGGCACCTCCCCTAGTACAGCTACAATGTGGTGTCACACTCGCCATCAAGTCATCAGATTCAAGCCTTTTCCATAGTACAGAGCAGTGGATGTTCGTTGTTACGTGCATAGGTGTTGACCTGGACAACCTTGGTTTCGGCGATCTCTGCGGTAAACATGCCGCAGACACCCTTACCACTATAATGCACACTCAGCATGACCTGAGTCGCCTTGTCCAAATCCATACCAAAGAACTTTTGCAGCACCTCCACCACAAACTCCATGGGCGTGTAGTCATCGTTGTTCAACACAACCTTATACATGGGTGGCGGCTGCAGCTTTGTTTTCTCTGCTTCTGCAATCTCTTCATTAGCAAAGAGTTCTTTCTGCTTGCTCATAATCGCGCTTTGGTACCTCTAGATTACTACCGTCTAACACAAGGTTGTCAATAGACTTGTTAACCAGATCACATCAGCTGTTAACAACTTCTTGACTCGCTCAAAAGTTAGACTAGATTGGTTACTTGCTAATCTGTGCCCGTCTGCTATGGGCTCATGTCCCTAGTTATAAAGGGCTGGCGCAGGTTACTCAACGACTTCTGGGTAATCAATAAAAGGATGTAGAAGTATGGCAACCGGCACAGTTAAGTGGTTTAACAACGCAAAAGGATTTGGGTTTATCTGTCCGGAAGGGGGCGGTGAGGATATCTTCGCTCACTACTCCACGATTCAAATGGAGGGCTACAAGACCCTGAAAGCGGGTCAAGCTGTCAATTTTGAACTGCAACAGGGGCCGAAAGGAAATCACGCCTCTGTGATTGTGCCAAACGAAGCACAAAATATGTAAATAACACCCGTTGGATAAATAAAAAACCGGTTCCTCTCTGAGCAACCGGTTTTTTATTGTCATATATCTGGCGAAACCTGCCTCCTCACGGGATCACAGGGTTACCACAGTCATTATCAGTCGTGATATTCACTGCAGGCGATCAGGGTATTTTCCATCAGGCTGGCGACCGTCATCGGGCCCACGCCACCGGGGACCGGGGTAATGAAGGAGGCATGGCTGCGCGCCGTCTCAAACTCCACATCCCCGACCAGCGAGCCATCAGCCAGGCGATTTATGCCCACATCGATTACCAGTGCCCCCGGTTTGATCCACTCGCCAGGAATGAAGTTGGGCTTGCCGACTGCAACAACCAGCAGATCGGCACGGCGAACCTGCTCTTCCAGATCCCGGGTAAAACGGTGACAGGTCGTGGTTGTGCAGCCCGCCAGCAGCAATTCGAGAGTCATGGGACGCCCCACTATGTTGGACGCTCCCACCACGACAGCATGCAGACCGTGCGTCTTCACGCCGGTGGTCTCGATCAGCGTCATGATCCCTTTCGGGGTGCAGGGGCGCAGCGCCGGAATACGTTGGGCCAGACGACCGACGTTATACGGGTGAAACCCATCTACATCCTTGTCAGGCTGGATCCGCTCCAGCACCTGAGTGGTATCAAAGTGATCCGGCAACGGCAACTGAACCAAAATGCCATCTACGTGGCTATCCGCATTCAGCTGATCAATCAGCGCCAGCAGCTCTTCCTGACTGGCAGTGGCACTCAGGTCATAGGAGCGGGAGAGAAAACCCACCTCCTCACATGCCCGGCGTTTGCTGCCGACATAGACCTGAGAGGCGGGATCCGCCCCCACCAGAATGACTGCCAGCCCTGGAGCCCGTTTCCCTGCCGCCAACCGCTGTTGGACTTGCCCCGCGACCTGGCTGCGAATCGTTTGCGCAACCTGTTTTCCATCTATGATTTTGGCAGACATCGTTCTCCACTCACCATGTGTTCAACTGCCGCGCATTGTCGCATTTTTTTAGCCGGGATGTTAGCGGCAGACGCACGCCAGACCTGTAGCGGGCAATAAGTAGGCACTTGAATTTACTGGGGGAAAAAGTCGTTGACGCTGCCCCTTACGCTTGGCTATGATGCCCGCCCGTTGCCCAGTACGACTGATGTCGATATGCTGGTCAGGGATTTTCGGTGATTAGCGCAGTCCGGTAGCGCATCTGGTTTGGGACCAGAGGGTCAAAGGTTCGAATCCTTTATCACCGACCATGTTCATCGACTCGTCGTCAAGACGTGTTGATACAAAGCGCCCTTAGCTCAGTTGGATAGAGCAACGGCCTTCTAAGCCGTGGGTCGCAGGTTCGAATCCTGCAGGGCGCGCCATTTAAAATGTGTTTTAAATCATTGAGTTATTGACGAAGAGTGTGACTTATCGTCCATTCGGCAGATTATCTCAAGATGACCTTGGCCACGCCTTGGCAGACACAAAATGGCGATGATTTCAGTGGTGGCTGTAGCTCAGTTGGTAGAGTCCCGGATTGTGATTCCGGTTGTCGTGGGTTCGAGCCCCATCAGCCACCCCATTATTTCTCTGTTGTTGCTATCTGTTGCGAAAGAAATGAAAGGCTTGAATATGGCCGGCAACTCATCAGCAAGGCAGACTTCGCGCAATTTATGCGCGGCGATAAACCAGCCCCGCGCCGGTTTTTTGTTTTAGCGAATCAATTAACGCCCATGGAGGCGGCCTATGTCTCTTCGTCATCCGGGTCGCAAGCAGCCCGCTCGCCAGCCCTCCCCCGCGACGGGCAACCCCGCCCTCGATCTCTTCCACCGCAACTGGCAAGCGCTCGAAAAGCTACAGGCAAAGATCGACAAGCAAGCCCTCAACGGCCGCGATATCTATCAGCGTTTCACCAGCGAAATAGAACCCCTTGAGCGTCAACAGTGCGAGCTCATCTTTGCCCTCGCCAAGCGCCTGGTCGATTTTACGGCTCGCAAGAGCTTTACCCTGTGGCAGCGGGAGACCTTGCACCACTGGATCCACGATCTCATCAGCTATATCGAGTCCAATCCGTTTCGTGGCGAGATGGATTTGGCTCCCCTCTTTCACCAAATCCAAACCAATACCGCCCTGCACATGGATGACGAACAGCTCGACTATCAGTGTGACGTTCTTACCCAGATGCTGATGGAGACTTGTGGCCACTGCCCCGATGACATCGATACCTTGCGCGAGATGCTCAAAAACCCCGATCGGTTGAACGAGTACATGATGAATGCGGCGCGCCAGCATATGGCCGAAGAGTGCAACACCGTCGATAAAGAAGAGGATGCCCGCTTCGACGATGATGAGTTGTTTGCCGATGAGCCTCTCTTCGGCACTGAGCAGCAAGATGCTTTTGCCCACGCGCGCACCCGTCGTGAGCAAGAGGAAGAGGCGCGCATCGAACAGTTGTTCAGCAAATCCAGCCTCAAGCAGCTCTATCGCAAGCTCGCCCTGGCGCTGCACCCGGATCGGGAACCCGACCCCGTCATGCAGGCGGAAAAGACCCGCATCATGGGCCAACTCAGCCAGGCCTGGGAAAACAAAGAGATGTTCACCCTGTTGCAGCTGGCCCACACCCACCTGCCCGAGTTCGATAACCTGCTCAGTGACGAGAACCTCGCTTACCTCAACCCGATGCTGAAACGCCAGCTACGCGAGCTCGAAGTCAGCTACTACGGCGGGCAAGACGGGCTAATGGGCGCGGTGCTGCACAAATTCAAGCAATCATCCAAGAAAAAGACCGAGCAGGCCTTTGCCGAACATCGGGACTATTTGCTGCGTGATATCGACCACCTGACTGCCCAGCTGGCCGAGATCACCACCCTGCAGACCCTCAAACCCTATCTGGCGGCCCGCTGGGATCAGCAGCAAATGAGGTGGGATGAGGAAGAGGACGATATGGAATGGCTGTTTAGGTAACGGCCAGCGGTGACCGACCATCTCATCAATCAATCAAGGCGCCACTGGCGCCTTGATTGTTTTCACACTGCTGGTTTTTACACTGATCGTGCTATCGGATAGCCAGCCTTAAATCAGGGTCACCTGACGCGCTTTGGCATCAGGCGCCAGCGCCTGTTCCTCATCGTGGATAGTTGTGAAGGGCTCAGGGGAAATGGCGGCTGCCGATGCGATTTTGCGCTGCTGATATTGGGCCAGACGCAAGTCCAGCAGCTCTTGCACCATGCGATGCAGAGGATCGATATCCTCCTCACTCACCGCGAAGCGTGGGCAGAAGCGATCCTCCCTTACCTCGAACCAGTACTCCCCCTTGGCGCCTGGATTGCCGCCACTGCTGAACTTGATCGGATTGCTCTTCCAGTAACTGAGCCAAGCCGGGCTGTCGGCGCTCAGGGCTTGCTGCTTGGCCGGCAGATCGAGACGGGCCAGCTCGGGATGCCGCTCGAACAGGTAACGGGAGTGGCTGGCCAGCGCTGCCAAGGTGGGTGGCTCACGCAGACCGTCGAGTTCGAGCAAGGCCAATAGCAGGATCAACTTGAAGCTCTTGTTGAGCGCGGTGTTCGCCACCCCCGCACGCAGAAAGTCGCCGTGCCGGTTCAGCACGCGCAGCTCCTCCTCCCCCAGATCGCCCGCTTGGGCGAGCAGCTCAAACCAGCCCCCCTGTTTTTGGGTATCGAAACGCAGTTGCTCACCCAGCCGGGCAACCCAGGTTTGCCGCGCAGTGGGACGATAACCGAGGTACTCCTTGAGGATATGATAGGTCTCAAGCAGAGTCGGTTGCTGCTGCCTTTTTAACAGCGCTAGCAACGGAAGCAGCTTGGGATCCAGATTGATAAAACAACCTGCCGCCAGCGTCATCGCCCTGTTTGCGTGCGTTGGCGAGTAGGTCAATTGCGTTTGCAGCAGCTGAGGCTTGTAGAGACATGCCTTGTGATTGCCCACCAGATCGATCACCACCAGGCGTTCTTTGCCTTGATAGAGGCGCAAGCCCCGCCCCAACTGTTGCAGGAACACGATGCGCGACTCGGTGGGACGCAGCATCAGCACGGTATCGATGGCGGGCAAGTCGGTGCCTTCGTTGAACAAATCTACCGAGAAGATGATATCGAGCTCGGCGGCGGCCAATTGCTCCTGGGCGGCTTGTCGCCCCTGACGGGAGCCCGCATAGACGGCTACCGCCCGCACTCCGGCTTGCTGGAAGACGCTGGCCATAAAATCGGCATGACGGGTCGAGATGCAGAAGGCCAGCGTGCGCTGCTGGCGTAAACGTCGCCACTGGCTAAGGGTGTGCTGAGCCCGCTTCTGACTGGCGAAGGCACTCTCCAGCGCATGGGGGTCAAACTGACCGTTGCGCCAAGGCAGCGCGGCATAGTCGATAGTGTCATCCAAAATGCCGTGATAGGTGAGCGGCACCAGCATCTTTTGCTCAATGGCGAGCGCCAGCCCCCGTTCAAAGACGAGATTGTTGTCGCACAGCGCCAGAATATCGGCCTGATCGGTGCGGTCAGGGGTCGCGGTCAGCCCGAGCAGGAAGCGGGGCTTGAAGTGGTTTAGCAAGCGCCGGTAGGAGGGTGAGGCTGCATGATGAAACTCATCGACCACCACGTAATCGAAGTGATCCGGTGCAAAGCGCAGCAGATGCCGACTCTTGCCCAGCGTCTGGATGGAGGCAAACAACCAGTCGGCCTCATCCTGCTGCTGACCGTGATAGAGGCCAGAATTTGCCTGCGGCGCCATGTGCAAGAAGGTCTGGCGCGCTTGGGTCAGGATCTCCTCCCGATGGGCAACAAACAGCAGGCGAGCCGCCTGCATCTGGCGCACATCAAAAGCCGCGAGCCAAGTCTTACCAAGGCCGGTCGCCATGACCACCACGCCCCGTTTATGCCCCTGTGCCCGCGCGGCTTGCAGCGCCATCAGCGCCTCTTGCTGCACGCTGTTGGGGATGGGGGCTTCACGCAGCTGCTCGGCGCTGCTGCGATGATCCCCGGTGAGCACCCGCAACTCCCGCAGCGCGCTCTGCCGATAGCGAGCGAGGTAGCCATCTATCCAGTCGTGGGTAAGGAGCACGACCCGCGCGTCTTGCGCCAGCCGCTCGATTTGAGCCGCGAGCTGACGCAGGCTGTGATGCGGCTCGCTGGGTCCGCTCGGCTCAGCCCTGAGCGACCAGTTCCACTCCAGCGACTCGGTAAGGGCGGCGGCAGAGATATTGCTGGAGCCGAGAAACGCCTGACCACCGAGCACCGCTGGCGACCCTTCCTGGCCAACTTGCTGGCCTAGGTACTGGGCTGCGTGCTGGACAAACAGATAGGACTTGAGGTGAAAACCGCGATTGCCCTGACTCTGGTAGATCAGCGCGCAAGAGCGAGCGGGATCAAATTTGAGCAACTCGCGCAGCGCCACCGGCTGGGTCACCTCCAGATAGTCCGAGGTGATCACCCGAAGCCGTGCTCCTCGCGCCAGCGCCTCGTGCAGGGCACCGCGCAACAACACCAGCCCGCTTTGGCGAATAAAGGAGACACACAACTCAATGCGGCTACCCTCGCCACAACGGGCGATGGCGTCCAGCAGATGTGGCAATAGGGGATCGTTGAACTCCGGATCCCCCGCCTCTCCCCCGCTGATGAGCACGGGTGCACTCATGACCCGACCTTGCGCACGATGGCGTTAAGCCAACACTCCTGCTCGCGGCCGGGGCGTCGATCCGCAGTCTGCCAGATCTCGACCTCGCTCAGCGGCAACGGCGTTATCAGGGCTTGCAGCCCCGCCTCATCCAACTGGGTGAAGGCTCGTCCATCGCGCTCGGTCTCGTCTACCCCATATTTGAACGAGCAATAGAGCAGACCACCGTCGGCGAGTTGCTGGCACAGATGGACCATTACGGCATCCAATTCGGCACGGGGAACATGCAGCAGACTGGCACAGGCCCAGATGACATCGACCGGCGCGGGAGCCACGAACTGATCGAAACGGCACAGTTGCACCGGCTGACCAAGCAGGCGCTCGGCGCGCAGGGCCAGCTCCGCGCTGGCATCGAACGCAGTGACCTGAAAGCCCTGCTCTCGGAAGTAGAGACTGTCCCGACCAGAGCCGCAGCCCGCATCGACGATATGAGCGCCGGGAGCGAGCAGAGGCAGGAAGCGCTGGTAAAGCGGCTGCATATCGACCGACAGCGTGCCTTCGACGAAGCTATCGGCGTGTTGGTTGTAGTAATCGATAGACATAGTAAGCAGGCACCTAGCAGAAAACGCTCAGATTAACAGAGAGTTAGGGGTAAAAAAATCGAGTCAGTGCCATTTCAGACAATCCGCAGTACGGGAAGGCCAACTGGCACCTTCTTCGCTATTCATAAATGCTCTATTGACCCTAACGGCGCTCAGTTCATGCTATCAAAAAGAGTGTTATTCTAAGCCTGAGAGCACGGTAGCTCTATGAAGCCAGATCACCAAATCGATCATTTCTACTATTTGGCCAAGATGTACGCTGCATCAGCGATTCATCATGGCGGTCTAATAGATCAGAACCACAGTCTGGGTTCACTTTGCGCCCAACACTGCTGGCGGTGTGCTCTGCCCATCACATCTAACTTGCCCCAAGGAGTTGGTGCGACAAGTTGTGCCATTGGAGGACCGCAGGTTGCCGAGGCTATCTTTACGCCAGGTGACGGTCTCGCCGGTGCTGGGATTGCTGACCCGTACATTGCCTAGACTATCTTTGCGGTAAGTGGTGCCTTCGCTGCTGCGCACATTGCCGAGAGAGTCTTTGCGCCAGGTGGTGCCGCTTTGCGAATCCCTGACGTTGCCGAGACTGTCCTTGCGCAGGGTGCCGCTATTGCCATCATCACACTGGTAGCGGGTATTACCGAGGCTGTCTTTGCGATAGGTACAGTCGGCGGCCCCGGCACTCTGGACCGCCAGCAGTAACAGGGCACCAGCTAATACGCCGAGCGGGGGTAACGAAGGTGACATAAACATGCTCCTTGGTTGGGGCTGACTGGGACTCTCTTCAAGCGGGTCCAGTATATGCCGCCTCAATACCCATGCCGATACAGGTTACATACACATGTCGCATTTTGGAGCAGATGCGGGGTGTCTGATCACCGAGCCGGCGTTTATCGGCGGGGTCTGCTGGACGACGATGGCAATGGGTTGCAACCCAGACAATCAAGGCGCCTGTGTAGCGCCTTGATTGTTTTACGCGATCTGCATCGTTAAACGACTATGCCGTCGGCGCCGTTTCCTCTATGGCAATCGTGCCGGGCTCTTCCAGAGCCTCGACGATCAATGACAACCGATCCTGTTCGAAGTCCATATGCATGGCGTCCAGTTGCGGCAGTGTCTTGCTGGCCTTCGCCGAGAGTTTGTTGAATCTCTCCACTTTGCCATACAGCCCTTGCTTGCCCACCAGCGCCTTGACCGTGTTGTTGTAGTGATTGCTGGCGGTGTTGAGCGTGCCGCCCAAGCTGCTCAGACGTTCGGCAACAAGGCAGACCTGGTTGTAGATGTCGCCGGCTTTTTCACTGATCTCGCGGGCCTCCGTATTGCTGCGTTCGATCATCCACAGATTTGATACCGTGCGCAGGATGGGGATCAGGGTCGTATGTGAGACCAGTACGATGCCCTTGTTGTATCCATACTCGAACAAATCCTTGTTGTGTTTCAACGCTTCGATATAGGCGGGTTCAATCGGCATGAACATCAGCACAAAGCTGGGGCTGTGCATGCCAATCAAGTTGATGTAATCCTTCGATGCCAGATCGTCGATATGCTTGCGCACCGCTTTGAGATGCTCTGCCATCGCCAGCTGATACGCCTCTGGGCTCTCGGCCGCTACCGCCCGATCATAAGCCACCAAAGAAACCTTGCTGTCGATGATGATGTGTTTGCCATCCGGCAGTTTGATCAGATAGTCGGTCTGCTTGTGCTTGCCTTCCGCATCCTTGAAGCTGCTCTGCACTTCGTAGTGGGCCGCTTCAATCAGGCCACTCATCTCCAGTGTGCGGCGCAGTTGCGCTTCCCCCCAGGCTCCGCGCTGCTGGGAATCGCCCTTGAGGGCCGACGTGAGGTTGTTGGCCTCCTTGCTCATATTCAGACCAATTTCCAGCACCTTCCGGATCTCGGCATTGAGCTGAGCGCTGCCTTGCACCGAGACATCGTGCACCTCGTTGATCCGTTTCTGGAATCCTTCGATCTGCTCGCGAAATGGCTTGAGCAGGCTATCGATCCCGATCTGGCTGCTCTGAGTGAACGCCTTGCCCTTCTCGTCGAAAATCTTGTTGGCGAGGTTTTCAAACTCCTGTGCCAGTGTCTTCTTGGCATCGGCAAGTTGACCCAGCTGCTCCTGGAAGTGCTCTTCCCGCTTTTGCAGCGTGGTCTTGAGCTCGGTGTGTTCGTTATCAACCTGATGCAACCGCTCCTGCAGGCCGAGAATGGCGTTCTCACGCTCTTTCAGGGTCTGTTTGACATCCACCAGTTGTTCACGGACTTCGCGCTCCGCGCTCTGCAGGGATTGCGCATGTTTGCCTTCATTGGCCAACTTATCCTTGAGCTGGCTGATCTCATCATGGGCTGCTCGGTTTTGCCCATCAGCCAGATTCAAGCGTTCACGCAAGTCAGCGATCTGCTCTTTCTGACCACGGTTTTCGGCCTGTGCCGTCTCCAGACGCTTCTCCGCGTCATGTTGCTGCTCCTTGGCCGCGCTCAACTGCTGCTGCAAGGCCTCGCTGGCAGCCTTACGTTCGCTCAATTGCGTCGCCAACTCTTGCAGCTGCTCTTTGGCACCCTCTAGCTGGGTCTGCACCTTGCCGGCCTCCACCTGCTGCCCATGACATTGTTGTTCCGCCGCCTTGAGCTGCTCCTGAGCCTGTGCCAATTGCTGTGTCAGCAAGCCCTGTGCCTGCTGTGCCTGCCCCAGTTGGCTAGTGAGCTGACCGAGCCGGTTGCCGTGGCGCAGCGCCGCCACAAAGTAGCCAATCACGCAGCAAGCGACTGCAATGATGACGCTGATGACAATGATCTCCGTAGTCCACTGGCTGATTTGCATGAATACTCCTTAAGCGTGCTTGAAAGGCAGATGTAAGTGGTGCGAATAGTGCTTTTGCCCGGCGATAACCACGATAATCGCGTCAATGCCTATGCTGGCCACTACTGTGCAACAGGCTAACACGCCCGATTTCATGGAAACCTATGGTGACTCACACTCCCGCCTGCTGATGCTCAACTGAGCAGAATGTTTATTAAAAATCCCGTTGGATGGCGACGTTCACAGGCTTGTCGGCCGCACCTTTGAGCATGGCGTCGAGCTTGTCGACGGGCTGGGATGGTATGCGGTCCCCGGGGTTGGCTCATCTTCCTATTCGACGTCTTCTTCGTCCGCTCGCGCGTGGCTCATGGCGCGGCCTTGGGCCGCAAACTCATTGCGACGCGCCCAGCTGAAATCCGCCAACACCAGATCCGGGTAATAGGCGCTGTTAGTGCCCATCATGACGCTGACCACAAAGTCCTGTATCACCTTCAAATACTGAATGAGGCCGTCCAGCGTGGGAGATGGCGCATGGATAAAGGCCAGGATCACCTCGGATACCTGAATGCCGACGGCAGCCAGCCCCTCACTGAGCGTGAAGGCGAGATCTTCCCCTGCGTGCCACCCCTCATCCAACTCGAAGTAATGGATGAGGGCCTTGCCAAGTTGCTCCGCCGTGCGCCACGCCTCCAGGCCGTGCACCTCCCCGGTCTGCCTGCTGATCGCACGCGTTACCCGTTTATTTTCCTCCACAACATCGGCAACGCTTCGCGCTGGGATGCCCTCGATATGCGGTGCCACCCCCTTGCAGAGCAGACAATGGAAGAAGGGAAACAGCAATTCATGCACGACGCTGGGCGAGCCGAAATAACCCGCTTGGGACGCCGTTTGCAGCATCTGCGCAAAGCCATCGGCGGGGACTTGCCCGGCGGCATAAAAGGCAATTTCGCTTTCGATGATCGATTTGGCCTCCTCCAAAGACCAGCCGAAATGATCAGGATCCAGCGACAACCGCATTCTCGATGCCAGCCACCAACCTTCACTGTCACGAACAAAGAGCACTTCCGCCGCCTTGCTCCCCGTCCAGCTCCGGTATAGGTGGAGAGTTTCTCCTTCGAAATAGCAGAACCATTTGTACTCCATCGCCGGAGGGATAAATCCCTGTCGGATGTTGGCCATCTGCTCATCGCGAAAGCGCAGGCTCAGCGGAAGGGTGAGCGCATCTCGATGCAATGGTTGTAACCCTTGCCAATCATGCCGTGTCGCCGCCTTCATCCTTTATCTCCCAAGTCATCAGTTAAAACCCAGATGACTATATCGTTCGAGCAAAGCCGCTTCGATACTGGGGTTTTGCACATGTCGTATTTTCAAGCAGATATTTTCAAACTAATAGACAGATAAGAGGCAGGCGAGACGGACGGGGCAGTTCCTCACAACCACACGGCTTCCTGCTCCAGCGCCATCCCGCTGGCTTGCATTGACCGGATCAATTGCTTCACTTCCACGTCGAAATCGGCTGTCGCAGGGTGTGCCAGCATGGCGTTGAATTCGCGCTGGGTATCCTGCCAAAGCGTGGTACAACCGAAACGCTCGAGACGAGATGGCCACTCGGGCATCAACCACAGGGCCACGCTGTGGCCAAGACGGCTGCGAAGCCGGGCAAAGTTGAGCAGACCCACTCCGTCGTAGTCGGGAAAGAAGTGGATCGCAGGCGCCCGCTGGCGCAAGGCGAGCCAATCCAACAATGTGTTGGGCAATTGGCCACTGTAATAAGCAACACTGGCGGGCTGGGCGCAGGGTAGCCAGTCCAGCTGGTCAAACAGCGCCTGATTTTCCACAAGCCATAGCGGATGTTCGGTATACCAGGTGCTGTCGGCGTGCACAGTCAGAGCGGCGACGCCCAGTTGATCGGTGCTCAGTCGCAAGTCCAGCCGGTTGTCTTTATCGTCTCGCCACGCCACCTGACCGGGACCGGCCTTTAACAGCAGATAGCTGAACTCATGCCCATGATCTGCCCCCTTGCTACGGCGAGTTGCGGCGATGTTACGCGCTCGGCGTGGCAGACCATCGACCAATTCGGCTTGCTCTATCGGCACCAGTTGTCGCCACTGGTGTTCCACCACGGCGGGCAGCCTTATCTCAAATACGACTCCCCTGCCCTCGGGCCGCATCTGTATGCTGCCGGTAGCGCGGGCAAAGCTGCTCAGCTCACGTCGCTGCCCCTCGCTCAATTGAGAGCTGGCAAGCCCTCCTCCAGGGGCTTGGCGCAATTTGCGCAAGGCGGCGATCAAACTACGGCTCATGGTCGCTCCTTGGGAGCAAGCACCAGCCAGCTCTGCCGATTGATATGGTTCTTGCCGGCATGGTGATGGATAGGTACGCAATAGCGTGCCGTGGTCAACGGAGCTGGCGAGGCGCAGATCAGGGCAAAACCGAATTCTGCCGCCACATCGATCAGATTTTTCTGGTTGCGGGTATCCAGCGCCAGCGCCTCATCCAGATAACAGATGGTGCGGATGCGCTTGTTCTTGTGATGCATCAGGTGGAGCATGGCCAGCCCGGTCACCAGCTTGGCCATCAATACGGTGCCGTTGGAGGCCGCACTGTCTATCTCGGTGAAGGACTCCTCCTGCTGATCCTGCTTACCTATCACAAACTCCAGGCGAAACAGATCGGCGACACGGAGCCCTTGCCGGGCATTGCCCTCATCAAACAAGGTCTGTTTGGCGCGATCCAATCGCACATCATCCAGCACGCTTTGCTGATTAAACAGATCGAAGCTCTCCCCCGTCTCCACCTGAGCGGACTTATCGAGCAGAATTTCGATGGCTTCCACCAGGTGTGCTTCATCCCTGGGCTCGATTTTGAAAACCCTGAGGTCGGACAGTTGACGCTGACTCACCAGCCGGTTAAAGCCCCGCATCTGCGCCTTAAAAGCATTCAGCCCCTGTCTGAGCTGTTTCAGGCTGGCGGTGACACTGATCACGGCACTGCGGGCCTTCTTCTCCAATGCCTCGGCTTCTTTTGGCAACATCTGATGGAAATCGAGGATCCGACTCCACTCCTCGTCCTGAGTCGGGCAGTGTTCATACTTGGTGAGTCCGCCAGCGTGCAAATCCTGCAAACCGCGCTGCAACGCGCTGTTCAACGCCAACAATTGACGACTATCGGTCTGGAATTCTTGCAAACGGGTATATAGGGTATCCAGCGTTCTGGTGGCTCCCCCGAGCCAGGGATGGTAGGAAAGAGATTCCAGATAACCGAATTCTGGCCCCTGATCCTCGCGCTGGTTACGCATGGTGACGATGCCGTTATGCTCATCATCCAGTCGCATCTGCGCTTGTCGCAAAGCATTGAGTTGATCAACCAAGCTCAATTGCTGCTGGTTAATCGCTGCCAGCTCGGCCTGTAGCCTATCCAGCTCTTGTTCATGGGCTATCAATTGCTCTGCTCGCTGGTCACTCTGGGCCAATAGATGCTGCCAGGTGTCGAAGTCGGCCAGCTCCTGCCGCAGTTGTTGCTGCTCCTGCTCTAATCGTTGCTTGTGTGCCTCGGCCTGGTGGCGCTGCTCGGCTGTTTGCTGCTGCACCTCCAAACTGGCGATATGCCTGTCGGTATCCCTGATCTGCTCCTTCAGCTCGGCTTCACTGAGTTGCTGAAACTGGGGATGCAACCGATGAAGGTTGATGCGCAGGCCAGCCAGCATCAGCGTCTCGCCCGGCGTCTGTGACAACTGTTGTTTCAACCGGGGCATATCCAGTTCGAAATCTGCCGATCCTAGCTGCATCACTCCGGCCTGGAGCACCCGGTTTAGTCGCAGTAACTCCTCTTCACTCAGATGATCAGCCATGTGTCGATAGAGATTGTCGGTCAAGGTCTCCTGCTGCCGATGCAGGCTCATCGACAACTGCTGTTGCCGACGTAAATCTCGCCTTATGTCCTCTACGCTGCGGCTCTTGACCTGCCCCAGCAGGGTGATCTGAGCCTCCAAATTCTCCTTGACCGCCGCCAGCTGTGTTTCAAGTTGCTCACGTCCCGAAAGCAGGGTAAACCGACGCTCCAGCTCCGCTTGCTGCTGATTGAGCGCCAGCAGCTGAGTATGGGACTGCTGTTTTACGAGCCGTTCGACACTCAGCTCCTGAATACGGCTCCCCGATTGCTTTTGTGCCGTCTCGCATTGCAACACCTTGGCTGCCAATTCCTCTGCTGTGGACTCATAGTAGGAGTGCCACTGCTTGAGGTCTTCTTCTATCTGTGGGCACCAGACGATGAGCTTGCCTCTGAGCGTCAAACGCTCTTGCACTTGTTTGGCCAAGCTCAGGATCCGTGCAGACTGATTGACCGCCGCCTGATACTGAGCCCGTTCACTATTGACCTCGCTAAATGCCTTTTCCCACTCTTGCCGAAAGTCGATGGCCGCATCCGACAAGTCCCGTTTGAAGATTTCCAACAGATAATTTTTGACATCGGCCGAGGTGAGCCTATCCAGCCGTAAGGTACGAGTGAGGACCTGTCGATAGGCAGCAGCATCCGATTGATGCTCCAGATGAAAGAGGGTGAAATCGGGCTCGCTGGCGGCCCGCTTGCGACGACCACCATACAGGGCATCGCGAAAATCATTGGGACTCTTGTAGACAAACACCAGCCGCTGGCGCGTGGCCAGGTGGTTTACCAGTTGGGGCTCCGCCACCAGAGCGCCGCCGTCCAACCGATAATCATCCAGATCCAACGCTCCCTTGTAGGCAAAGTACTGATAGTCATGGCTAACCCCCTTGCCGACACATCCCAGCACCACGGTCCCCGTTTCTGGCAGACAGGCTTCCAGCAGTATGTAGGCGCTGTTGTTGGGGAAGTAGAATCGTTTGGACTTCTCCAGATCGTGGGCGCCAAAGTCCATGCGTCGCTGGTCGATGATCAATAAAAACTGCAGCGCGTTGATGAGGCTGGTTTTACCTGTGTTATTGGGGGCGATGAGTGAGACGGCAGCATCCAGCGGCAACTCGGCTCTCTGATACCCGGCACTGCCCAACAATACCAGACGCTCAAACCCGTACTGGATCATGCTTCCTCCTCCTCATCCAAACCCACCTCTGCCGATTCATCTTCCTCGCCACCCTGCGGCTCATCGAATGAATCGTCTTGGCCAGATGCGCTCAACGATTCGAAGTGTTCCAGATAGCGATAGACCGCCGGCAATAACTGCCAATAACCGTTAAGTGACAACGCAAATCCGAGCTTGACCGCGCTGTCCAGCAACGCGATGAAGCCATCCAGCTCCAACCCCTCGGCCTCAAGGATCTCCTGATGATGCTCGTGAGCCTTGGCCAGCAAGGCCTTGTCTACCCGCCACTCCGTAAAGCGGGACAAGGGTCTGCCCTCATCAGCCTGGGTATCAAACAAGCACATCCATAACAACGCCAGGCGCTTGCTAGTCTTGCTGGCTTGGCTGCCGGACTCCTCGATATGAAACCAGGCATAGCCACGTGGCTCGACTTTAAGCTCAAACCCCAGGGCGGCAAAAATAGCCTGATAGCTTTCCTGACACCGCTCCAGTTCGGCCCACAGGGCAGGCTCCGCCACCCGGTTGAGGTGCTTGCCGCTGTTGAACAGGCGAAACAGCTCACTCAGGGCACCGAGCGACTCCAGATGCGAAATAGAGGTAATCATGATCTCTGGATCCTGTAGGGGTGATAACTGACCAGCACCTCTTGCAAATCCGTTGTGGTGCTATCTGGGTGAAGGCTCGCCAGCCAAAGAGGCTCACGCACCAGTTCGTGGTAGAGTCGCAACAAGGTGGCATCCGGCTGCTCGCCATAATGCTGTAGCAACCAGAGCATCAGGTTCTCCACTGGCAGGCTCTCTTGCAGGTGTTGTTTGAGGGTCTCGTCATCAATGGGCTCTACCAGTGAGGCGTCGAAGGGGACCTCCGTCGGGAAACGGATGAGTTCCGGTATGTACGCCAGGGCGCTGGCCATAAAATCCTTGACCTCGAAGCCTACACTAACGCGTCGCGGTCGCTCCTGCCGCCAGACAGGCAAGGCCCCCTTCGTATTGCGCAACGGCAGAGCTCGCGTGAGGCCACGTTTGCGCACACGCCCCAACAACTGGCTGATGGCGGCAGACAGGCCATTATGCTCGCGCAGCTCTTCACGCAGCGGCAGCAAGGTGGCGGCACATTGCTGGGCTACCAATCTTCCCAACCGCTGCAACTCCTTGGCTTGATAAGAAACCTGACGCAACTGTAACTGGTGGGTATAAAGCCCACCTTGTATGGTGATGGCCTCTACAGCCCGATCCAGAGCCCTCTCCGCCTGCTCCAGAAAGGGATAGAAGTTGCCCGCAAGCCCGGAGTCCATCATCTCGTTCATGGGTTCCACATACTGGTCATAGGCTTCAAGCACTGAGCGATAACGTTGCGCTATTGGCATGGCTGCATCCGCGGATTTAGCCTGTTCGGCCAGCTCCAATATGGCATGGCGATCCTGATCCAATTGCAAACTGATCTGCCGCAACAGGTCTGACATCTTGGCTGAGCCCTGACGCAAATAATCGGGATTGAGTGGTTCAGAACCTTCCAGTATTTGTGCTGTCGCTTGTTTGATGGCCTCGATACGCGCCTTGAGCACGGCAGAAAGCCCTAACTCATGCTCACGTAACAGCCCCCGCGCAAACTCTTGCACCAAGGGGTTGACCTGCAGGGTATCGGTTCGCTCAAGCCACTGCAGGACATCGCTGCTACATAGGCTGCGCAAGATTTCTCCACACTCAGGCTCGCTGTCACTGCCCCGGCTGGACTTGCCAATTAGCCTCAGCACCATCGCCTCATCGAAAGCAGGCCATTCCCGCGAAGCCCGAACCAATGCTTCGATGACGTCCCAATGTTTATGCAGTTGGAATATCAGACTTTTGGGATTTGCCATTCGGTATCCTTGTTCGCTCCCTTGGCCCCAGTCCAAAGAATCATACGATGGACGGCTGGCATCATTTGACCACAAGAGCATAGAAAGCAACCCAGCTGGCAACAATACTGGATACTTCTACATGTCGTTTTTTCAAGCAGATATCTGACGACTCCGGTCTCCCTTACCGCCATTGCTGCAAATGCTCAAACGCTGAGTGTGGGCCGGACTACCGCCAGGATGTTGGCTTGGATCACGCCTCCAGCAGGCAGATCATGGATGATCGGTATGGAAAATACTCGACGGTAGTGGTCAGTCAACTACCAACGGAAGAGTGGTACGCGAGCTTGGGGGACAACACCCCTGGCAGATGCGATCCTGGACCGGCTGATGCACAACGCTCACCGGCTGTCACTGAAGGGAGAATCGATGAGAAAGAGGAGAAGTGAGTTGACCCAATCTGAACAGTCGAGTTAGAAACGAGATGACATGAGCGCGTTAAGGATCAGGGTGTTCACGTTGGCCGGAATCACTGTTCAACTTCACCGGAATACGCAAGTCGTTCATCTTCTTGTTGGCGCTGTGACGGTGGACGGTGGCGCCAGTGGTAGAAGCCCGCACGAGAGACCTCCAGCACACGACAGATAACGGAAATGGGATAGAGGTCCTGTTGGTTGGCTATCCACGCGTACTTGGCAGTGACTCCTGAGCAAAGTACGCGGCGGCCCAATGGGATGGTCTGCTCCATCCACCCCGCTATGCTGTAGCCAACATCAAGGAGGCTCATCATGACTCAAGCGCAGATTTACATTTACGGGATCGATTTAGGCAAAAATTGGTTTCACCTGGTGGCGATGGATCGCATGGGGCATGTATTGGCCAAGCAAAAGCTCACTCGCTCACAACTGAAACAGTTCATTAGCACGACCCCACCCTGTCGGGTCGCCTTCGAGGCATGTCCTGGTTCGCAATACTGGGGGCGCCTGTTTCAACAGGCGGGGTTCGAACCCAAGATTATCCCTGCCCAATTTGTGAAGCCCTACCTCAAATCAAACAAGAATGACTTCAACGATGCTACCGCCATTGCCGAGGCTGGTAGCAGAGGCACTATGCGCTGTGTCCCGTTGAAATCTCATGAGCAACTGGCATTGCAGGCGACTCATCGCGTCCGTCAGCGTTTCATCGTCGAACGTACCGCCACTGTCAATCAGATGCGAGCGTTGCTGCTGGAATATGGGCTCACCGTGCCAGTCGGCAGAAAAGTCTTCGAGCGCTCTCTGCCGACGATCCTTGAAGATGCCGAGAATGGCTTGCCTGACTTTATCCGCGCCCTGGTATTACGCCTGAGAGAACGGTGGCAACAGCTGGATATTCAGATTGATGACATGAGCCTCATGCTCGGACAAGCCTCAAGCGCATCAGGTTTGTGCCAAAAAATCAGTACCGTCCCCGGCATTGGACCGATTGTCTCAACCGCGTTGATTGCCGCGATTGGCAATGGCTCACAATTCAAGAAAGCCCGCGACCTGTGGAAGGTGCGAACAAGTCCCTGATATGAGATCATGTTTGTCATCTGGAGCCATGGAACAGGGTTCATCATGAGTCATCAACTTACCTTCGCCGACAGTGAATTCAGCAGTAAGCGCCGTCAGACCAGAAAAGAGATTTTCTTGTCCCGCATGGAGCAGATTCT
>NZ_JBFODM010000047.1:0-11186 GCF_040908325.1 Aeromonas sp. R4-1 | reverse complement strand
GCTACCCCTGCTGATACTTCCCCTCGCAGTTTCTATCGCTGGATCCGCGCCGATCTTGACGCTTTCAAGGCTGCGGGGTTCATCCCTCCTCAAACACCTTCCACACCTCGTGAACCTTCTGTTGATGCCTCAGCTTGCCCCAGCAGTGGGATCATGCTCACCCACGCATTGGCGAAATTCATCGAGACTAAAACCAGTGAGGGGATCCAGCATAGGTCGGTGGGCCAGCTCCAACTTCGGATCAACGCCTTCGTCACCTGGGCCAAAGGGGTTAAAGTCGATGAGGTGACGCCCGCTCTGGCGCAGGAGTACCGCAACAGCTTGCTGCGCAAGACCAACCTCAGTTTCAAAACCAAAGGAGATTACCTCGCCGCCCTGAAACAGTTCTTCCGTTGGTGCGTGGCGCTGGACTATTGCAGCCGTAACCCTTTTGATGGGTTGACGGCAGGCAAGAAGCCGCACAAACGGGCGGATGAGGAGCGAGTGCGCTGGCATCGCCCTCAACTGGCTCAGCTGTTTGCCAGCCTGCGCAGCAAACAATCCCAGAAAGGCAAAAAAATGAGAGTTCAAGACTGGTGGGTGCCCCTGCTGTGCCTGTATGCCGGGCTGCGACCCTCCGAGGCTTGCCAGCTCAAAACTCAGAACATCAAACAGGTTGAGGGGATTTGGTGTCTGATGGTCGATGCGGGAGAGGTGGATCAACAGCTCAAGAGTGCCAATGCGTACCGTACCGTGCCACTGCACAGTGCGTTGATCGGACATCAATTCCTGGACTATGTGGAGAGTCGTCGCGGTCAGGGGCAGGTATTTTTGTTCGACGACAAACCATCAGGCAAAGACGACGACTGGGCGCATAACATCACCTGTCGCTTCCAACGCCACCTCAATGAGGCTGGCATCGTAGGTCAGGGCCGTCCCACGCTTTACGGGCTGCGGCATACCTTCATCGATGAGTTACAGCAGGCGGATGTCGCTGAGCATGTTGTAGCCGAACTTGCGGGACACAGTAAAAACGGCCTGACGTTTGGCCGCTATGGCAAACGTGTGAACATTAGGCTGCTGAATGAGAAAATCCAATCCCTTCCTACCGACCTGATACCCCACCACCTGCTGTCAGGGGGAAAATCACCGTAAAGATGACGCATATTTTTTGGGTAACAGGGCGGTCTCCCCCCCATGAAAAAACCAATATGAGAACATTTCTCGGCGGTTTAATGGGGCGGGCATGGCCCTATCTTCATGATTTATAATGATTTTAAGTACATTGGAAAATATTTAAAAAACCTAATAAAAATATGTTGACATTTCTTTTTCTTTGTGGGTTATTTTCATTGACGAGTGGTCCTCAATCGTTGTAGTATGCTGATAAAGCTGCTAACAAGGACATAACAACGACAGTAAACACGAAGGATCGAAACGAAATGAATATGGCGTAGAACACACCGACACGTTTATCTCGTTCAAACAAGGGTTATCACCCCTTCAGATTTAAAAAATACCGCCAATATCACAGCTATCTTCGATACGCTGAACGGGTTGTTATTACCCAAATTCGGGTGAAGTGAATAACACATGGTATTTGCTTGATGCAATGTTGAGTAAAAATCTGACGGGAACATTTGATTATATCGATTAAATGACATCAGCTATCGCTAATGTATACTTGGCATTTGACAAATTAACAGGATTTTGAGGTGAAACTTATCTGTTTATAGCGTCACAGAGTAATTTATATCGCTGTTTTTAGGTGCACTATTACCCTCTCGGTATCGATGCGTGAGCATCACGTTTTGCTATTGCTGTTTTTGTAATTGAAGGAGTATTTATAACTGTAATGAGGGTAATTATGAACAAACAAACCAATAAAAGGACCGTTCAAAAACAAAAAACTAAACACAACACTGTGCGTTCAGTCATTGTTGATGAGCATTCACTGGCGTCAGCCATTCGTCAGCACCTGGAAATCAAAAAATACCAGTATGCGCAGACAACCTATGACATTTCGAAGCGTAAAGCAGAACAGTTGATAAAATGGATTGGTGATAAACCGCTGACGTCATATCGTGCGAGTGACATTGAACTGCTCGTAGTGAAATTTTGCAACAAAAAATATAAAGGAAATACCATTAACCAATATTTGGATATATTGAGACAAGTCTTTGCACGAGCTGTCAGCGATGGTGTTATTCATACCAGTCCAATGGATGGCATTAAAAAATGCAAATTTGAGGTGGGCGAACCTGATCCATTTTATCAATACGAAATTAAGGCATTTCTTGCCCTGAAAAGCACCCATTTGCTGGAGGTGTCACTCATCCAACTCGGTATCTCTACGGGTCTGCGCATCAGTGAGTTAATGGCGGTCAGTTCGGAGGCGGTCAATCTCGACAAGAAAATCTTATTGGTTGACCTTGCGTTGGTTGATGGGCAGTACAAAACGCCCAAAACCAGGGGATCTATTCGCACGATAGAGCTGTCAGAACAGGCTGTTGGATCTCTCAAAACCTTGATGAGGCTAGCGGAGCATCGTAAGGCTAAGAAGATTACGGTCACGAGGTCGGACAATCGCACTCAGATGAGTGAACAACGCACCCTGCTGGCTTACTACAGCGCCAAAAGGCGCAGTTATGCCTCGGTTGATGAGTTCCGTGAGCGGTTTTTCAGGCCGTTCTGTCAGGCTGCTGGGGTGCGTTATCGGGGGCCATCTCAATTTCGGCACACCTATGCAAGCCAACTGCTCTCGGCGGGGATCAGCATCGAGTGGATAGCCCGTCAGATGGGGCACACCGGTACAGAAATGGTGGTACGCCATTATGGCAAGTGGTTGATGGAGGACGCCCCTGATTATAGGGGTAGGGCTGACACGGTATTTAATGCCTGTATGGCTGGTCAGCAGGCTCAAGTTACTGTGCCGAGCTGTAATCAAAAAACTGAAGATAAAAACACAGAAAGCGAATTCGATGTCGACGCATTACTGGCAACTCCTGCTGTCATGCAGAGATTGATGAGTGTTTTAATGCAGCGAATTTCTGTGGCGCAGTAAATCACTGTCTACATCACGCATTCAGCATTAATTTAAAACTAAATCGCACCTTTAATAAAGGGATCCACGTCGTGGGTGGGGAAATCCTGCCCACTATCTAAAGAAGGCGTTATTCAAGCGCTCTGGGAGATGACCGAATGGCTACACAGGCAACGGAAAAGGAATATGAAAGACTGGCAAAAAATCATTATGAAATCCTAAAGGAAAAGGGCCTTAATATCACAGCAAAAAACATTGCGGATGAATTGTTGGCTCGCGCTTCAAAATGCAGCCCTGGCTATTGGCGAAAACTGCGCTGTGCACTGGTATATCATCAACAATTGTTGAATTTTCCCGACGCGGCCGAGCGAATTCAGGCCCTGAGTAGGCCAGATATACCGGTTAAGGCAAAACAAAAAAGAGTTAAAAAGGTCGATAATGATGATCTCGTTGCACTGATTCAGTATTTTAAGGCGCGTAATGACAGCGCTATGTTGGCGGCCATATTGTTGTTTATGCGCGCGGGGATAAGACCTGCTGAACTAGCCACTATAACTGCGCAGGGTAATCGGCTCACCGTTATCGGAGCCAAAAAAAGTCATGATGGCAAACGTGGTGCAGATAGGGTCTTACAGTTTGACACGATTTCGCCAGAGAAATTGCAACTCATGGTGACCGAGGCAAAGAAAGCAAAAATTGGCTCATTGCAGGACAAGCTGCGTGCGGCGGGCAAAAACCTCTGGCCGGCGCGAAAATCGCTGCCGACCTTTTACAGCTGGCGCCATCAGATGGGCTCTGAGCTCAAAGCGTCTGGGCTCGACCGGCAGCGCATTGCCTACATCATGGGTCATCAGGCAACGTCTTCTGTGGACAAATACGGCAATCGTAAATCCGCTAATGGTAACGTGTTACCCACTTGCCCAGCGGATGCTGACCTGAGCCATATCAGGACAACGCACGCCGAGCTTTCTGTGGATAACAAAACTTATCGCCAGGAAGCTACACCCACAACAGTGGCTGAGCCTTCGCCGAGCGCAGATTCAACTGCCCCAACAACACCGAGAGGCATGGCGGCATTCATCAATCGGCATCGCGATGCCGATGACGACTTATCCCGATAAGGGGGCGGCTACAGGGGGACAGCCTTGCTGCTATCACAGCATGGCAAATCCCCCTGGGGCGCAACCGTAAGAACGCCTTCGTCGCAACCGTAAGAACGCAGAGCCAACACAGCGTAAGAACGCGGGGTAAAACATTCTTACGAACGTAAGAATGTGGGTGTGTCGAGGTTACGAGACCGGAACCCCCGTAGGTTGCGCAGCGACCGGAGTGGGGTGGAGAACCCATTTTTATGGAGGGTATGAAGCGATTAATATGGCATGACAAAGGAGCCGAATATAGGGGTCAAGGTGGAGTCTGACGAGGCACGAGGAGGAACTACCTTGATGCCTATATATCGGTGACGGTCATCCATATTGATGGCGAAATACCAGACATAAAAAATGTTTAGATGATTATTTGTTATTACACAAAACGCAGCCATAACATCGCTTGGTGCTGATCAATCGAGGGCGTTTACATCACAACCAGTATCTAACCAGCAGAATTTATGACAGCCGAAAAGGCACCATATTGTTTAACAACATAGAGGAAATAGATGAAAATTCTAAACGAAATTTTGGCAATCATTTCAGAACACCCGCGCACCGGATCTAGCAGGGTGCTGGCTGCTGCGTTGGCATCGGCATGTAACACTCAATACACAGTGTCATTGCTCGATGTGTCTGTGAGGCTCGATGAAAGTGGCAGGCGGCTGGTTGAGCGCCTTGCTCGGATCACTCTGGAAGCCGATTATTCGAACGATGCACAGGATCGGGCGCTCCAACGCCTTCGGGCGCTCGGGCTCATTTGCTGATCGAGGACAGACGACCAATGCCACCATTGTTGGTGGCATTTTTATACCTGATTATCCATGCCCTTCATACTGATAGCGCAATATCAGACATAAAAACACTGTATCTGCAACAACACGGGGTAGTTAATTATACATATACGCATGATTAGCTTATGCATATATGTAAACGATGAGACATATCAACATAGTACTAAGTCACCACAATAATATAGGTATGTTTATGAATAATGAAAAACATTATAATTTCAGTCCTGCTGCTGGATTAATTTCCAGCCAGCAACGCCCTAATTGGGTGGTGGATAATCTGATTGAAAAAGGCGAACAGTGGATTATTAATGGCTCGCCCAAAACGGGTAAATCGATGCTTGCAACGCAGTTGGGCTTGGCTGTAGCCAGCGGTAGTGTATTTTTAAATTGGGAAATTAAAAGGCCAGCGCTCGTATTGTATATGGATTTTGAGGTCAATGACAGATTGTTTTGGCAGCGGTACTACACCATGTCGGAACAGACCAACTTGGGAGATGCAAAAAACATTAAAACATTCTTGCGGTGCGGCGATTATAAATCGACTGATGTATTAGATCCTATGGCATCACAGGCAATAATAGATATTGTCAACGACATTCAACCGGATTTGATCATCTGGGATGTCCTCGCTCGGATGCATAATGCAGAGGAAAACAACAATGGCGAAATGGGTCAGGTGATGCGAGCCATTCGAAAAATCAGCGGCTCAGCTGCACACATCATCGTTCATCACGCAAGA
Organism: Aeromonas sp. R4-1; assembly: GCF_040908325.1. Taxonomy (NCBI): domain Bacteria; kingdom Pseudomonadati; phylum Pseudomonadota; class Gammaproteobacteria; order Aeromonadales; family Aeromonadaceae; genus Aeromonas; species Aeromonas sp. R4-1. The sequence goes on along the minus strand of NZ_JBFODM010000047.1, from coordinate 5,483 downwards.
AAGGCTTCGCCTAATGCAGGTGGGGTTAACGCTGGCGTAATGAGCATGCGGGGAGCTTCTTCGATTCATGGTGAGGCCGATGGTGTCATCTCACTGGGGACGCGAGAGGGTCAGGGCGCTCGCTACAACCTGACGTTCAGTGCGAGGGCTGTTGAAACACCTGACGAAATACTCCTTAATCGTATTGGGCTGACATTAGTCAGTGCCATCGGGGAGGAGCGCGACAGGCTGATGGATGGGCTGCTGGAGGCACTGGAAGGCCAGGAGGCGATTTCTGCCACCACATTGACCGAGAGGTTTTGCCAGTATTTCTCTGTAAAAGAACGGCAGGCAAAAAATTACATAAAAAAATGTGTCGATAATGGTTGGGTGACAAGGGTGGCGACATCTGAACGGACTGAATATGTATTAACAGATGGCATTGCTATCACACATTTAGCAGATTCATCCACATCCGCCAATTAATTGGATGTAATGGTGCAATGAACTACATATATATAAGTATTGCATGTGATATATTGCACCCCCTTAACAATCCCCCGGCTCGATGAGGATAAATCTACTCTTATCCTCATCGGTTGACATCTCGGAAATAAGTAGGTATGAAAGCATCAAGCATTCATTTTAAAAAGTCTAGCCCCCCCGTTTGTTTTCAAATCCAAAAGGAATTTTTTCATGAAAACAAAAAAAGGTTTTTTTTATTTTACTGGCTGGAATTGAATTTCATGCTGCCTCTTTTTCAGTGCGCGATCCTCCTTATCGCCATTTCTAAAAATGCGTCTCATCGGAAGCCGTCTTTACTTTCATAAATTCCACATAGAACTGCGTTCTATGTGAATATATGATCCAGAGTTTAGCTACGCAGGTCAAGACGTGGCGTAGCAAGGGAGGCCGGTCAATCAGAACTCATCTCAGAGCATTAACGATCCACTCTGAACTCGTTAGGAAAGAGCCGTCGGCCAAGTTACTGGTGCGGGATAAGTCCTGAACGGCTTTGAAGTGTCTAAAGAAGTCGGGGTGATTCACCCTGTAGCAAAGGGGCTAGGTGAGGAACATATCCGTATCCTCTGCTAACCAAACTACCAGTTTAACAAAGCAGTCGTTCACTAATTGATTGAGCCTGCTCATATTTTTATCCATTTCCTCTTTCCATGTCTCGATCTACTCCCTTAAGATAGCCAAACGAAAATTAATCTCTCAGGGAAGCGTCATGGGAGCGATTCGTGACACCATGTTGGTTAACAGCAGCGGGCTGAGGGCTGTAACTCAGGGGCGGTAGCCTTGCCTGATGAGATAGGTAAGCGAGTGGCTACCCGTTACTCAACATGGTGGCTGTACTAATTTTTTGATTGTTAATCGGCAACACATTTTCGTTCGGCGGCAAGCCGGGTGAGAAAGGCATTGACCTCAGCAGAACCGAGTTCCTGCGTGTGTCGCAGTTGATGAAAGCGTATGAAATTGCGGATCCAGTACCAGTAGGACTTTTCAGTACGGATGCTGTACGCATCACTGTCCTGACCTGTTCACGCAAGCGGGGCTTGCTGGCTCCTTCCATGGCTAATTCCTTTTCTGTCTTTATATACAGTGGTAAGGATTGAGCAAAAAATGGAAGTCAAGCGAATACGTTCAAGTATCAGAGGCAGACTGGTAATGTTTTGATTTAATTTGATTTTTTTCGTGGCGACTATCAGGGCAGAGTGGAGTTATACGGAAGGCTCTGTTAACGGATTAGTACCGCCTTCCATCTAATCACTGTTCATATACAGGATCTTTAGCGGCAACCAATTGAAATAGATATGAAAAAGGCTTCGTTTGTGATCTGATTTTATCGCCTAACAAAATCGCCACGCCCGAAGCCATGACTATTATCGACACCAACCACTAGATCTCAATCAACTCCTCGCTCCCGCCGAGCTTGAGCGCATTGCCCGCCTCTGCAAGTTTTGCCTGCGTCTGCGCGCTATTACTCCTTGGATGCTGGTCACCTCCCTGCTACGCGCCTTCGGGGGAGACAAGGTCGATGCCATTGCCAACTTGCATCAGCATTTCAATGGTTTGCAGCTCGTTGACGCACATCAAGTCTCCTATAAACCCTTTCACAACCAGTTGCGTAAACCCGCCTTTGCCCAGTTTCTGAATGCCCTGGTTGAGCGAGCCATTGCCCTGCGCATCGGCCAGCAGGTGAAGGACGTTGCCCAAGGGGCCTTCAAGCAGGTGTTGCTGCAAGACGGCACCTCTTTTGCGGTCCACAAGCGCCTTGTGACTGTTTTTCTTGGGCGATTCAAGGCCATCAGCCCAGCCGCCATCGAATGCCACATGCTCATGTCACTGCTGGAGCAAAAACCGGTCTGTATGCAGCTCTCTGCCGACACCGCGTCTGAGCGCCAGTTTCTTCCTGATGCCAAAGTGCTGACCGGCATGTCACTCAAGGAGGCCGGACGGCAGCACTGCCGGGCAGAAGTGCTGGATATGGATGTGAAATCGGGCAAGTACGAGTATCGATTGATCCGGCGCTGGTTCGCCGAGGAGAAGCGATTCTGCATCTGGATGACCAACTTGCCACGTGATGCATGGCCAGCAGAGCGCGTGATGCGTCTGTATCGCGGTCGCTGGCAGGTCGAGTTGCTGTTTAAGGAGTGGAAATCGCACCACAACCTCAAGGGTTTTGTGACGGGACAGAAAGCGATCGCCGAGGGTCTGGTATGGGTCAGTCTGCTGTCGCTGGTGCTGAAGCGGCGAGTTGCCCAGACCCTGGTGAAAGAGGGTTTATCCACGCTGAAGGCTGCGAAGAACGGTGTGATATGGTGGCTCCCGATATTGGAGGCGATAATAGCGCACCGGGCAATGAGTGAAATAAGGAAGCGGTTGGAGTGGGCCTCAGTTTATTTGGTTAAAAACGCCCGTCGGACAAAGCAGAGAAAATCGATACAAAACAGGACCTTGGATGACGTTTTAATTAACGTTTTTTCTTAAGGTCCTGTACATGAATCACTGTTAGGGCAATTCAAGTTTTGCGAAAGGAATAAAAATGGCCAATATAGGTACAGTAGATTTCTATATCGGAGTGCCAAGTTTACCTCGTGAAGATTTTGAGAGTTATTCGACACGGCTTTTTGACGAATGGGAGCTTTATGTTGGGCAAAACTTAGAACTAAATGACTATTCTCTTGTACTAGAGGTTGAAGAGGGGTCAATAAAGGCCAAGGGTAAAATACTTGCTACTGCAAGCGTTTTGTATTTTGGTATTGCTCAATATGGTTCATTCATCTCTGGGCTTCAAACGATAAATAATCAAGTTAAGGCTATTGGCGACTATCTTGGGGAAAGAGCTAGCTCACCTTTTGACCTCAGTACAGCTAAACCTAAACTACGAAAGCGTGGAGAATCGCTTGCTCGTTTAGAAAGCCTTTTTGCCAAAGTTCAGAGTGGTGGAATAACAGTCGACATGGCAATGCAAGAGGCAGAATCAATCTTCGGTGCAGAACTAGAGGAAGCCCCTGAATTTGTAAATGGCCTCAAAGAGTCTTTGGAGCAAACGCCGGTAGTTCCGCAACAAATGGAATTAAGGTTAATCGACTCTGATGGAGATGAGTTAACTATTCCCGATCAGCGCCCACAAATGCCTCGAAATCCTCAGCCGAAGCGTTCCCCACCTGCTGTAGATCAATTTAGAGTTGAAGTTTGGCGTGAAACTAAAAGCGGTAAGAGAAATGTCAAAGTTACAAGCTTATAATAATTTCCCTAACAAAGCATTCAAGATGGATTCACAACGCTTGGCCGTTTTGGTCTGAATTATTTTTAGTGTTTACGGCGCAATGGTTTAGGTTTAGTGGTGGCGTTGTTCACCCCTTAATGCGGCGTTATGTTTAAAGAGGTTAAGCTTGAAGTTCTATAAATACATGACATTAAATAAGGATGTTCTTGATGCGTTTATCAATGAGTATTGTTGGTATAGCTCCCCGCTCAGTTTCAATGACCCATTTGATTGTGCGTTAATGAAAGGGAAGAAGTTTAAAGAGTTCTTTTTAGAAACCAAGAAAATACTATGTTTGGCAACTGAGCATAACAATTTGCTAATGTGGTCTCACTATGCTGATTCGCATAAAGGAATTTGTATTGAATATACGCCTTTTAGTGATGAGGAAATTGCTAGTTTAAAAGAACAAGGGATTTTCGGAGATTCTCCCAACGACAGATGGTGTATTGTACAAAACGCTCGTAAAGTTGAGTATAAATCAGTTGAAGCCATAAATGGTTACCTTGATTTATTGCCGAATACTGACCAAGAATTTATGGAATTGCATGATCAAAAGCAGGCAGCTGGACAGGCTGAGGAATACTACTCAATGATAAGTAAAGCTTTGACCATAAAGCATGAATCTTGGGCGTATGAAAACGAGTATCGCATTATCCATGATGGTAATAACAGAAATACTCATCCGGGCAAAATCACCAAGATCTATATTGGCGCGAAGGCATCTTCACAAGACAAGCGAACGCTATCGATGTTGACTAATGGTAGTATAGACCTCGTATGTATGGACTTTTCTGAATCAAAATATGCTTTAACTGAAAGAAGCCTAAATCCGGAAATTGATTTTCAGGATTTGGGCTTGCGCTTTGGAAAATAAACATAACAAACGCTTTAAGACGGATTCGCAACGCGTGGCATTTTCATCATGCGTTGATTTTATTGATTTAGGTGGTGTGCTGAAACACTTTATTGCGTTGCTCACCACTTAAGCGGGCGTTATGTTTCAGGGAGAGTTAGTTGCAAAATTTGATTATTACTATAGGAATTATTGGAAGTCTAGCGTCGATCATCAGCTATTTAATGCAATTGGCAGGCGTAAAATCTAAATTAATTCATGTGTCTTATGTGGTATTTCTTGTTCTAGTTACTTCTTTTTTTTATTCACGACAGTGCAACCATTGAAGCTGAAAAAGAACTTTTGCAAGTACAAGTTTCAGAGTTAAAAAGCATCGAGTATCAGGCCGCAAAAATATTGAAAAACTCCCCTCATGTCACCGAAGGAGAAAAAGAGGCTTTATGTTTGCTAGTTTAGCCATGCTGGAAAAATTTAAAAACGAGCAACCTGATGCTTATAAAATGGCTCGCGACTTTGCCATCTCTAGCGGCGTATTAGATAATCAACAAGAAGATAGTATGAAACGTCTATATCAAGGTTGGGCGCTAAGAGATGGCGCGGATGCGATGGAATCTTTGTTAAAAGGGCTTGCAGGTTCAGCAAATACTGAAACATAATAATCGCATTAAGGGTGGACGCAAAAAGCTGGGCTACGCTCATTCTTCACTTAGGGAAGGTGCGAACAAGTCCCTGATATGAGATCATGTTTGTCATCTGGAGCCATGGAACAGGGTTCATCATGAGTCATCAACTTACCTTCGCCGACAGTGAATTCAGCAGTAAGCGCCGTCAGACCAGAAAAGAGATTTTCTTGTCCCGCATGGAGCAGATTCT
>NZ_JBFODM010000046.1:0-42753 GCF_040908325.1 Aeromonas sp. R4-1 | reverse complement strand
CTGATCCCATGCCGAACTCAGAAGTGAAACGCGGTAGCGCCGATGGTAGTGTGGCATTCGCCATGCGAGAGTAGGACACTGCCAGGCACCCAATTAAACGGTGATGTGAAAACACATAGCCGGCTGCGAGGATGACAACTCACTGACGCGGCAAACAATTTAGCGCAAGCTAACCGAATGCGGAGCGGTAGTTCAGTCGGTTAGAATACCGGCCTGTCACGCCGGGGGTCGCGGGTTCGAGTCCCGTCCGCTCCGCCACTAATTTGAAGGCCTTCCCAATTGGGAAGGCCTTTTTGCTATGGGCGCTCTTTACCCAGCGACCCAAGACTTTCACACCAGAACGAATACAAAAGCCCGGCTTCATGACCGGGCTTTGGTGTTTTTAGCTTGTTAAACCACCAATATATGGCTTTTCCCTGACAAGTAAGAGTGCCAGATAGCCGGTTATTTCCACCATTTTCTGGCTATATCCGAGCCTTATCAGCCATTTGAGCGAGTTTACAGGCGGCCAAATCAGCCTTCTGCCGCCTGCTGGTTGCAGGGAAGTTCCATATTGACCACCCCCTCTTCCATTTGCACATCGATCTTGAAGCCAAGCCGTTTGGCGAGGTTGACCATGCCACGATTGCTGGGCATGGTCATGCCGGATAGCTGGCCAATCCCTTGCTCTTTGGCGTAACGGATGATCTTCTCCATCATCAATTTGCCGAGGCCCACCCCTTTCAAGTCCGATCGCACCAGAATGGCAAACTCGGCATCGCTCTGGTCCGGGGTCGAAATGGCGCGTACTACGCCGAGGATCTGATCCTGCAGCTCGCCATCTTGCCCCACAGCCACGAAGGCCATCTCCCGGTCGTAATCGATCTGGGTCATGCGAGCCAGCTCTTCATGGCCCAGCTCGCCCACATCGGCAAAGAAGCGTTTGTACCTGTCTTCATCGGAGACCTGCAGCACGAACTGTTTGTGAGCCGGTTCATCTTCCGGCCGGATCGGGCGCAGCAGGATATGGCGCTGATCTTTAAGCCAGGCACCCTCTTCCAGTTCGGTAGGATAGGGGCGGATAGCCAGTCGGTTGCTGGCCGGGAGGGCGAGGTCAGCCAGCGTGAGGCTGGCATCCAGCACCACCATTTCGGCGCCGCACGCTTGCAGCGGGTGCAGGTCCAGCTCCTGAATCTCCGGAAAGGCGAGCAATAGCTCGGAGAGCTGGCAGAGCACCTGACCGAGGGCATCGATATCCAGTCGCTCCGGTGTGGCCTGCTCACGGATCTTGCGACTCTTGAGTGCCCCGATGATCTGGTAACGGGCCAGCGCCTGATTGAGCGGCGGTAGCGCCGCGACCATCTCCTGCGGTTCCGCACCAGATTCACCCAACAGAATGACGGGGCCAAAGATGGCGTCTTGCTGGATGCGTACCCGCAGCTCGAGGCCGCCGCTGCGGCGAGCCATGCGCTGTACCAGCAGCCCTTCGATACGGGCGCCCGGATCATGCTGTTTGACCCTGTCCAGAATGGCATCTGCGGCTTGTGCCACTTCGGCCGAGGTGCGCAGATTGAGCACCACCCCGTGTACGGCAGACTTGTGCAGGATATCGGGCGAGCGCAGTTTTACCGCCACTGGATAGCCGATCTGCTCGGCGGTGAGGGTCGCCTCGATGGCGTCGGTGACGATCCAGGTTGGTAGAGTCGAGAGACCGGCGGCTTGTAAAATCGGGTGTACCAGATGGGTATCCAGCCTCAGCTGCTTGCGCTCCTGCGCTTGGCGGATCAGCTGCTGGCACAGCTCGACATTGAGCTGGTTGCCATGTAGTGACGCCGGTGTCTCCATCAACTGCTTCTGGTTGCGGCGGTATTCCACCATGTGCATGAAGGCGGCCATGGCACTTTCCGGCGTGCGGTAGGTCGGGAAGCCCGCCTCGGTAAAGAGTTTGCGCCCCTCCTGCGCCGAGTATTCGCCCGCCCAGTTGGTGAGGATGTTAAAACGGCGAGCTCTGGGATGCTGTTTCAGATGAGCAATAAGATGGCTGGCCAGCGGCGCGCTCGGTGCCGTGAGCGAGGGGGCGTGGATGATCAGGATGGCGTCGATGCCATCTTCCTGCAGCACGCTGTCCAGCGCCTCCTGATAGGTGGTGATGGTGGCATCGCTGCCGATATCGAGCGGCGGGCGAGCCAGCTTGCCGCCGCGCTCCAGCAGCACATCCACCGCCATATTGGCCAGCCCGCGACCGTTGGAGATGATGGCAAGCCGCTCCCCCTTGAGGGTCATGGAGTGGCTGAGGGTTTCCACCGCGGCAAACAGTTCGTGGGTATCCCGTACCCGCAGCATGCCAGCACGGCGGATGGCCGCATCATAGACATTGTCGAGGCCGTGGGTCGGTTCGTGGCGCCCGCTTTTCAGCACCAAGATCGGCTTGTTGCGCGAGGCTGCCCGCGCCGCCGAGAGAAAGTGGCGGGCGTCGTGCAACTTGTCCATATAGATCAAAATGGCGCGGGTGACGCTATCGCGGGAGAGTTGATCCAGCAGCTGGCCGAAGTCGATATCGCAGTGATCGCCAAGGGAGATGAAGGCGGAGAAGCCCAGCTCATGCTGCTTGGCCCAATCCAGAATGGTGGTGCTGACGGCGGCGGATTGCGACAGAAATGCGACTTGCCCCGGCTTGGCGGCAATGGGTGAAAAGCTGGCGTTGATCCCTTGGCCGGGCAGCAGCATCCCCATGCTGTTGGGGCCGAGCAGGCGAATGTCATATTGCTGGCAGACCCGTTTCAGCTCCAGTCGCTCCTCGGGGGAAAAGTCGGCGGCCAGTATGATGGCCGCCCCCGCCCCCTTCTGGCCAAGCGCTTCCAGCAACGGCAAGACCCGCTCCCGCCTGGTGCAGATGATGGCGAGATCCGGGGTTAGCGGCAGGCTGGCGATATCGGGATAGGCCAGCACGCCGGCGATGGACTTGTTGCGCGGGGTGACGGGGAGGATGGGCCCTTTGAACTGGCCCGCCAGCAAGTGGCGCACGATCACGTGACCTGCCTTGAGCGGGTCCGTCGAGGCGCCGATCACGGCGATTGATTGGGGTTTGAACAGCCGATCCAGACCGCTTGCTTTCATGGGCACTCCCGACAAAAGGGGGAAGATACCAGTCTAATACGCCTTTGCTGCGGGTTCTGTGACCGGATCCTGATCACCGTTTGTTCAGGGCATTGGCACGCAGATAAAAGCGCAGTTCGCCTTGCACCCGGCGAATGGCTCCCAGGTGGCGTTCCTGCAGATAGATATCCTGCTCCCGGTCGAGCGCCGTGCTGGGCACGCCCATGCTTTGCAGATACTCGTCAAACAGGGTTGAACCCTTGATCTCTACCAGATGCTGTTTCATGGCTCTCCTCCCTGCGCCTTGGCGTGTGTTGATGAACGCCCAGTCTGCGATGACCTGCCGGGTTTGCCTATTGTCACTTTTGACACGAGAGCGCTCACACATCTTTCAGAGAGGGCGCCGTTGAGGTGCTGGCTGACGTTATAGTATGGCGAGGAGCATGAGGCACGGATGGTGCGCAGGATGATCAGAGTCTGGTGGTGGTGCATGGCACTGTGGACGGTTGGCGCAACGGCAACCGAGCAGCCTATCCGCGCCTGGAATCTGCTGCTGGATCACCCCAACCCCGCCGTCGTCCAGTTGTTGCGCCTCTCCCTCGATCTCACCGTGCCCGAATATGGCCCCTATCAGCTGGTATCCAGCCCGCAAATGGAGCAGGGGCGGGCGGTGAAGGAGCTGCGCAGCGGCGAGCTGGTTCAGGTCGGTGTCTTTGCCCCCGATGGTCAGCGAGAACGGGAGTTGCTGGCAATCCACATTCCGTTGGCCAAGGGGCTGCTGGGGTGGCGGGTGTGTCTGGTTCGGCAGGGGGATGAGGGGCGTTTTGCCGCGATCGAGTCGTTGGCGGACTGGCATCGTGCCGGGCTCTCCATCTGTCAGCACAGATCCTGGCCAGACACCCAGTTGCTGCGGGCCAACGGTCTCAAGGTGACGGTGGGCAATCTTTATGAGGCGCTCTTCAACATGCTGCGCAAGAAGCGCTTTGACTGTTTCCTGCGATCGGTCATCGAGGTCGAGGATGAGCTAAGGCAGCATCCGGATCTCGCCATCGAGCCCCGTCTGGTGTTTCGCTATCCGCTGGCGCTGCTCTTCTTTGTCTCGCCAAAATATCCGGAGCTGGCGCAGCGCATCGAGCTCGGCCTGCAGCGGGCACGGCAATCGGGCGCTTTTGACCGGGTCTTTGAAGAGGGATTTGGCAGCACCATTCGGCGACTGAAACTGGATGAGCGGGTGCGCCTCGAGCTGCACAACCCCGACTTGCCGCTGCCCAGCCGCATCATGATGGCCGATCCGGCCCTTATCTATAATCCGGTGTCAGCGCAGTGAACCCTGATTCTGCGCTGTATCCCAGAAGGCGCGGATCAGCGGCTCTTCCAGCCGCTTCTTGAGTACCCCGATCCCCACATCAAATGGCTTGAAGGCGGGTTTGAGGTCGATGATCCGCACCTTGTCGCCGAGCGGGCTGTGGTCGATTACCGCCGCTGGCACCAATCCTACGCCACAGCCGAGCGCCACCATGGCGACGATTCCCTCGTTACCCGCCACTTCGGCATAGATGTTGGGCGCTATCCCCTTGTTGCGAAACCACTGATCGCTGCGTTTGCGGGCCAGCCCCTGCTCGGAGAGGATGACTGGCAACTGCTCCCAATCAGGTTCTCCCTGACGGAACCACTGGTTCAGTTGCGGGGCGTTGCGCGGCGCGATAAAGACCAGCGGCACCAGTTGCAGGCTGGCGAACTCCAACTTGGCGGGCAGGGCGTCGGGGCGGGCGGCGATGGCGAGATCGGCCTCGTCGGCCAGAATTTTGTCCACCGCCAGCGCCGGGTCACCGGTCTCCAGCTTGATCTCCAGCTGGGGATAGCGGCGGCGAAAGCGCTCCAGTACCTCGGGCAGCAGAAAGTAACTGGCGGTGACCGAGCAGAAGACCCTCAGCCGCCCCTGCAGCGGTTCATCGCTGCGTTTGAGCTCCTGCTTGAGCTGGCGCCACTCCTGCAACAGGCCACCGCCAAACTCCCGTAGTTTCTCGCCGGCAGGGGTGAGCCGCACCGAGCGGTTGTCCCGCTCGAACAGGATGCAGCCGGTCTCCTGTTCCAGTCGCTGGATGGCGCGACTCAGGGTGGAAGGGCTGACCGCCATGGCATCGGCACTCTTGCCGAAGTGGAGGGAGTCGGCGAGGTGGAGAAACAGCTCGAGATTGCGAAGGTCCATTGATCACTTCCTGCTGCAGTCAGGGCATAAATTCATGTCGTATCGTCCGGTTCCGGCAATCGCATCCCCGCACAATTCAGCGGCAATATTGCCGATACGGGGGCGCGCATGGGGCGCAATTGCCAAAAATAATCTTTCAATTCTTGCAACGTACTGTTTCGAATATATCAGTTCAGGCAATAAGTGTCCCGCGCTATAGTGGTTCAGACAACGCCGCTATCCGGCATGGAATCAATCGAACGGAGCAATCACCATGGCTAACTATTTCAACACCTTGAACCTGCGTCAGCAGTTGGCCCAACTGGGCAAGTGTCGTTTCATGCAGCGCGAAGAGTTCGCGGACGGCTGCAACGTGCTGAAGGGCAAGAAGGTGGTGATTGTGGGCTGTGGTGCCCAGGGTCTGAACCAGGGTCTGAACATGCGTGACTCCGGGCTGCATATCTCCTACGCCCTGCGCAAGGCCGCTATCACCGAGAAGCGCGCCTCCTGGCAGAAGGCTACCGACAACGGCTTCGCGGTCGGCACCTATGAAGAGCTGATCCCGACCGCCGATTTGGTGCTGAACCTGACTCCGGACAAACAGCACTCCGACGTGGTGAAGACCGTGATGCCGCTGATGAAGCAGGGCGCTGCGCTGGGCTACTCCCACGGCTTCAACGTGGTGGAAGAGGGTCAGCAGATCCGTTCCGACATCACGGTCGTGATGGTGGCGCCCAAGTGCCCGGGTACCGAAGTGCGTGAAGAGTACAAGCGTGGCTTTGGTGTACCGACCCTGATCGCCGTTCACCCGGAAAATGACCCGAAAGGTGAAGGCATGGCCATCGCCAAGGCGTGGGCCTCTGCCACCGGCGGCGACCGTGCCGGGGTGCTGGAGTCCTCCTTCGTGGCGGAAGTGAAATCTGACCTGATGGGCGAGCAGACCATCCTCTGCGGCATGCTGCAGGCCGGTTCCCTGCTCTGCTACGACAAGCTGGTTGCCGAAGGCACAGACCCGGCCTACGCCGGCAAGCTGATCCAGTTCGGCTGGGAGACCATCACCGAAGCCCTGAAACAGGGTGGTATCAGCCTGATGATGGACCGCCTCTCCAACCCTGCCAAGCTGCGCGCCTTCGAACTCTCCGAGCAGCTCAAGACCCTGATGCGCCCGCTGTTCGAGAAGCACATGGACGACATCATCGCCGGTGAGTTCTCCCGCGGCATGATGGCCGACTGGGCCGAAGATGACGTCAAACTGTTCACCTGGCGTGAAGAGACCGGCAAGTCTGCCTTCGAAAATGCCCCGGCGTTCGCTGGCAAGATTGCCGAGCAGGAGTACTTCGACCATGGCGTGGTGATGGTGGCCATGGTCAAGGCGGGTGTCGAGCTGGCGTTCGAGACCATGGTGGCTTCCGGTATATACGAGGAGTCTGCCTACTACGAATCCCTGCACGAGTTGCCGCTGATCGCCAACACCGTTGCTCGCAAGCGTCTGTACGAGATGAACGTGGTCATCTCCGATACCGCCGAGTACGGCAACTACCTGTTCGCCAACGCTGCTGTGCCGTTGCTGCGTGAACACTTCATGCCGACCCTGAAAGCGGGCGATCTGGGTGCCAGCAAGGCGGAAGGGCAGAACGTGGATAACCTGGCGCTGCTGGCGGCCAACGAAGCGACCCGCAACCACCCGATCGAGAAAATCGGCCAGGTACTGCGTGGCTACATGAAAGACATGAAACGCATCGCCGTTGGCGGTTAAGCCCGCATCGGGCTGGAGGATGAAGGGGCGGGGATGACGATCCCCGTCGCCGGTCGGACTGGACACCCGCTCGGCCAGCCAGAAAACTCAGCCTGACCGTCATAAAAAAGCCCCGCTCATCGAGCGGGGCTTTTGCATTCAGAAAGGCTGGATAAATCAGGCTTTCCACGCTTTCCAGGTGTTGATCAGACCGTTGGTGGAGCAGTCGTGGCTGGTGACAGCCTCGTTGTTGCCCAGCTCCGGCAGGATCTTGTTGGCCAGCTGTTTGCCCAGCTCCACGCCCCACTGGTCGAAGGAGAAAATGTTCCAGATTGCGCCCTGTACGAAGATCTTGTGCTCGTACATGGCGATCAGGGCACCCAGGGTTTTCGGGGTCAGGCTCTTGAACAGGATGGAGTTGGTCGGGCGGTTGCCTTCGAACACCTTGAACGGCACCAGATCCTTGACCTGCTCCAGGGTTTTGCCAGCCGCCAGGAACTCGGCTTCAACCTCTTCCTTGCTCTTGCCGAAGGCCAGCGCCTCGGTCTGGGCGAAGAAGTTGGCCAGCAGTTTCGGATGGTGGTCACCGATCGGGTTGTGGCTGATGGCCGGCGCCAGGAAGTCACAGGGGATCAGCTTGGTGCCCTGATGGATCAGCTGGTAGAAGGCGTGCTGGCCGTTGGTGCCCGGCTCACCCCAGATGATGGGGCCGGTCTGGTAGTCAACCGGCTTGCCGTTGCGATCCACGTACTTGCCGTTGGATTCCATGTTGCCCTGCTGGAAGTAGGCAGGGAAGCGGTGCATGTACTGGTCGTACGGCAGAATGGCTTCGGACTCGGCACCGTAGAAGTTGTTGTACCACAGGCCGATCAGCGCCAGCAGCACCGGCACGTTCTGCTCATAGGAGGCAGTGGCGAAGTGCATGTCCATCTCGAAAGCGCCTTGCAGCAGGGCTTCGAAGTGCTCGAAACCGACAGACAGGGCGATGGGCATGCCGATGGCAGACCAGGAGGAGTAGCGGCCGCCAACCCAGTCCCAGAACTCGAACATGTTGTTGGTGTCGATGCCAAACTCGGCCACGGCTTTGCCGTTGGTGGAGAGCGCGGCGAAGTGCTTGGCAACGTGGGCCTTGTCACCGGCGATGTTGATGAACCAGTCGCGGGCGGTCAGGGCGTTGGTCATGGTCTCCTGGGTGGTGAAGGTCTTGGAGGCCACCAGGAACAGTGTGGTTTCCGGATCGATCTTCTTCAGGGTCTCGGCGATGTGGGTACCATCGACGTTGGAGACGAAGTGCATCTGCAGGTGGTTTTTGTAGGGACGCAGAGCCTCGGTGATCATCACCGGGCCCAGATCAGAGCCACCGATACCGATGTTGACCACATGCTGGATCGCTTTGCCGGTGTAGCCTTTCCACTCGCCGGAGATGATCTTCTCGCAGAAGCCTTTCATCTTGGCCAGTACGGCGTTCACTTCCGGCATCACGTCCTTGCCGTCGCACTCGATGGGGCGGTCGGAGCGGTTGCGCAGGGCCACGTGCAGTACGGAGCGGCCTTCGGTCATGTTGATCTTGTCGCCATTGAACATGGCATCGATCGCGCTGCGAAGATCGGTCTCTTTGGCCAGATCAACCAGCAACTTGAGGGTTTCTTCGGTGATCAGGTTCTTCGAGTAATCAACCAGGATGTCGCCGCCGAAGGTAAGGGAAAACTTGTCAAAGCGCTTCGGGTCCTGCGCGAACAGATCCTTGAGTCTGGTCTCTTTGTTTGCTGCAAAGTGGGCTTCCAGTGCCTGCCAGGCCTGGGTTTGGGTTGGATTGATATTTTTCATAGGATTCCTGAAATGCCAAGTTGTGTTTGAACCTTGCAGGCAAGGTCCCGCCAAACCTTATTATCCGAGCATTATAGCGAGCCGATCGGGCGGCCCGTGTAACAGATTTTTACCGATTGTCTTTTACCGCAATGGGTCACTGTCGGGAGCATACAACCAGAACATTGGGATTATGTGTCACGAAAGCAAGGCGGATCTTGCGCTTGCTCATGATTGGGGCCACCCCGATAGCCTGAAATTGTTTTCATCCGGTTGGCGTGGTTATGCATCGACATGGCCATGGGCTGGGGCCAGAAACGACAATGCCAGCCCGAAGGCTGGCATTGTCTGTTGCAGCAGAACCGCGATCACGCCTGCGGTTTTTGCATGTGCATCACCATCTGCGGGAAGGGGATCTCGATGCCTTCGGCATCAAAGGTCAGTTTCACCTTCTCGTGGAAGTCGAACCAGACACCCCAGTAGTCAGCGGTTTTCACCCAGGGGCGCACCACGATATTGACCGAGGAGTCGGCCAGTGCGGCAACGGCGATGGTAGCGGCCGGATCTTTGAGGATGCGCGGCTCTTCGCTTACCAGACGCTCGAGGATCTGTTTGGCCTTGCGCAGGTCAGAGCCGTAGCCGATGCCAAAGGTCATGTCGACGCGGCGGGTATCCATGCGCGAGTAGTTGACGATGGTGCCGTTGAGGATGGCGGAGTTCGGTACTACCACCATCTTGTTGTCACCGGAGGTGAGGGTGGTGGTAAAGAGCTGAACGGACTGCACCACACCCGCGGTGCCCGCCACTTCGATAAACTCGCCCGCCTTGATGGGGCGGAAGATGATCAGCAGGAAGCCGGCAGCGAAGTTGGAGAGCGAGCCTTGCAACGCCAGACCGATGGCCAGACCGGCGGCACCGATAATGGCGACGAAGGAGGCGGTCTGCACGCCGACACGGCCCAGCGCGGCGATCACCACGAACACCAGAATGGCGTATTTGAGGATGCTGCCGACGAAGTGGGTGACTGTGGTGTCCAGCTTGCGGGCCTGCATCACCTTGACCACGCCACCGCTGATGAGGTTGGCGGCGATATAGCCGACCAGCAGGGTCAGCAGGGCGGCGGCGATATTGACGCCGTATTCGATCAGCAGTCCCTGATTATTGACCAGCCAGGTCTGCGCTTCGGTAATGATTTCGGGTTCCATAGGATGTCCTGTCAGGTTCTAAAAGGTTTATGGTGGATAAATCTAACACCGCAGCGCGACAGTACGGGTCGCATCTGGTACTTCTTTTCTGCCATAAAAACCTGACACAAAAAAGAAGGGAGGCCAAAGCCTCCCTTCTTTTTGCTGAATGATGCGAAAAACCATCAGCTCTGCAGCAGTTGGCTGCGGATAAATTGCCACTGATCTTCGAAACCGGCGGTCGGCTTGAGCTTGAACTCGGAGCGCACGAACTGGCTGATGCGGCCTTCGGTGTAGGCCAGCAGCAGATTGGCCAGCATGGTCTCGTCGAGCTGGAAGCCTTGCCCCTCGCGCAGCCGCTTTTCGCGCAGCACCTGCTTGATCTGGGTCTCCAGCTTGTCGAACAGGATGCTGATGCGATCCCGCAGTCGATCGTGTTCACCCAGCAGGGCGTCGCCGTTGAGGATGCGGGTGATGCCGGGATTGCGCTCGGCGAACACCAGCAGCAGCTGCAGGATATGGTGACAGCGCGCCATGGTGTCCTTCTCTTCCGCCATGATCAGATTGACCCGTGACAGCAGGGAATCCTCGATAAAGTCGATCAGCCCCTCGAACATCCGCGCCTTGCTGGGAAAATGTCGATAGAGGGCTGCTTCAGAGACGCCGACCTCGGCCGCCAGACGGGCCGTGGTGATGCGCTGGCCGGGACTGGTTTCCAGCATATGGGCGAGCGCCTGCAGGATCTGATCGCGCCGACTCTGTTTCTGATTACTGCTTGCCATGGATTCCCCTAAAAAAAACAATGGCTTGATTCTGTTATTAAGCACCGCCCATCGGGCTGGTGTGGTCTGTTATTGGCGACCAGAAGAACCAAAACCGCCTTCACCCCGTTCGCTCTGATTGAACTCATCGACCAGTTGGAAGCTGGCCTGAACTACCGGCATGATCACCAGCTGGGCGATGCGCTCGCCGGGTTGCATGGTGAACTCATCTTTGCCGCGGTTCCAGACCGAGACCATCAGCTGACCCTGGTAATCGGAATCGATCAGACCGACCAGGTTGCCCAGCACGATGCCGTGCTTATGGCCGAGGCCGGAGCGGGGCAGGATGGTGGCACACAGACCCGGATCCTGGATGTGAATGGCCAGACCGGTCGGCACCAGGGTGGTATCACCCGGAGCCAGAGTCAGCGGCGCATCCAGCAGTGCGCGCAGATCCATGCCGGCAGAGCCCGGTGTGGCGTAGGCGGGCAGTGGGTACTCGGTACCGATACGGGCATCCAGAATCTTCAGTTCAATTTGTGTAGTCATGAATCGCTTTTTCAGTTGGATCTTGTATTGGCGTCCCTCTTGGCAGGCGGGGCGCCGTGAGTCTTGTTCTTTCGGGACGCTCAGTGCCGGTAGTGGCGTGCAATCAGGGCGATCAGGTGACGGGCCAGCGTCAGCTTGTCGGCCAGCGGCAGCGGGGCCTGGCCCCCTTGCCAGAACACGGTCAGGGCGTTGTCATCGGCGTTGAAGCCTTGCCCCTCGCGGGACACATCGTTGGCGGCGATCATGTCCAGCCGCTTACGCTGCAACTTGTCGAGGGCGTATTGTTCCACATCCACGGTTTCGGCGGCAAATCCGACGGTGAAGGGTTTGTCTGAAAGGGCACCAACGGCCGCGATGATGTCGGGGTTTTTCACCAGCTTCACCACCATCTGGTCGTTGTCGCCGGTTTTCTTGATCTTCTGGCTGGCCACCTGCTCAGGACGATAGTCGGCTACCGCCGCGCAGCCGATGAAGAGGTCGCACTCGCCGACCCGGCTCATCACCGCCTGATGCATCTGCTCGGCGCTCTCGACATCGATGCGGGTGACTCCAGCAGGTGTAGCCAGCGTCACCGGGCCGCTCACCAGCGTCACTTCGGCGCCCGCTTCACGGGCAGCTCGGGCGATGGCGTAGCCCATCTTGCCGGAGCTGTGGTTGCTGATGTAGCGCACCGGATCGAGCGCCTCGCGGGTTGGCCCTGCGGTGAGCAGCAGCTTGACGCCTGCCAGCAAGGGCTCGGCGGCCAGCTGCTGACAGCAGCGATCCACCAGTTCGAGGGGGTCCAGCATCCGGCCCGGGCCCACATCGCCACAAGCCTGGCTGCCGGCATCCGGCCCCCACAGCAGAATGCCGCGGCTGGCCAGGGTCTTGAGGTTGGCCTGGGTCGCGGCGTTGAGATACATCTGCTGGTTCATGGCAGGTGCCAGCGCGATGGGCGCCGGAGTGGCCAGACAGAGGGTGGTCAGCAGTTCGTCGGCCATGCCAGCAGCCATCCGCGCCATCAGGTTGGCGCTGGCGGGGGCAATCAGTACCAGATCGGCCCACTTGGCCAGCTCGATATGACCCATGCCTGCCTCGGCAGAGGGATCTAGCAGGCTGTAGGCCACCGGATGACCGGAGACCGCCTGCAGGGTCAGCGGGGTGATGAACTCCTTGGCGGAGCGGGTCATTACCACCCGCACTTCGGCGCCCTGATCTTTCAGGCGGCGTACCAGCTCGGCACTCTTGTAGGCGGCGATCCCGCCACTGACACCCAACAGGATGCGTTTATCGGCCAATCTCATCTGCTGTTTCTCTATCCGGCTCATTCTGACTGGTCGGCTAAGATACCACAGGCAATGGATGACGACAGGGGTTGGCATCAAGGGGTGTGGTCGGGCGCGCGCAATTTTTTGCTATGTTTTTTCTCAACAGGGATGAGGGAGAGACAAATGAGCATCAAAGAGTGGCCGGAAGATGAACGCCCCAGAGAGAAGCTGCTGCGTCAGGGGCCCGCGGCGCTCTCCGATGCCGAGCTGCTCGCCATCTTTCTGCGCACTGGCGTCAATGGCCTGAGTGCAGTGGATCTTTCACGTAATCTATTGAATCAATTCGGCTCTTTGCGCAGCTTGCTGGGGGCGGATCAACGGGCATTCTGCGAGGCGCACGGCCTTGGCCCGGCCAAATATGCCCAGTTGCAGGCGGTGCTGGAGATGGCCAGACGCCATCTGGCCGAGCAGCTGCAACGGGGCGATGCGCTCACCTCTCCCCAGCTGACCCGGGACTATCTGCAGGCCCAGCTGCGGGATCGGCCGAGGGAAGTGTTTGCCCTGCTGTTGCTCGATAATCAGCACAGAGTCATTCAATTTGTTGAGCTTTTTTTCGGCACCATCGATTCGGCGAGCGTCTGGCCAAGAGAAATCGTGCAGATCGCGCTCAAACATAATGCAGCCGCGGTGATTCTGGCGCATAATCACCCGTCCGGCGTCGCCGAGCCCAGCAGGGCCGACCGCCAGATCACGGATCGGATCACGGCCGCTTTGGCCCTGATCGATATCAGAGTGCTGGATCACTTGGTGATCGGTGATGGCATCACGGTTTCTTTTGCCGAGCGCGGTTGGCTATAACTGTGCTCTGGCACCGTATTAGTTGATCTTTGATCACAGATGCTGTATAAAATGCCGCCTTCTGTTTGCCCCGCAATCGAAGGCCAGCGGGGCAGATATTTGCTCGAGCAATGAAGTAAGATTTGGAGAGACTGACATGTCTAGAGTATGCCAAGTAACCGGCAAGCGCCCGGCAGTTGGTAACAACCGTTCGCACGCTAACAACGCCACCAAGCGTCGTTTCCTGCCGAACCTGCACACTCACCGTTTCTGGGTTGAGAGTGAAAAACGCTTCGTAAGCCTGCGCGTATCCGCAAAAGGCATGCGTATCATCGACAAGCGTGGCGTTGAAGTGGTTCTGGCTGAACTGCGCGCCAGCGGTGTTAAGGTATAAGGAATTAGATCATGGCTAAAGGTATTCGCGAGAAAATTCGCCTGAACTCCAGCGCCGGTACTGGTCACTTCTATACCACTACCAAAAACAAGCGCACCATGCCCGAAAAAATGGAGATCAAAAAGTTTGATCCCGTTGTTCGTCAGCATGTGATCTACAAGGAAGGCAAAATCAAGTAATTACTTGATGCTGCATTCCCAAAAACCCGGCTTCGTGCCGGGTTTTTTTATGCGCCGAATTCAGTACACTGCCGGTTCAAAGGGAGGCTTGCCATGTTCAAATTGAGCCGCAAAGGCTGGAATAACGTGATCATTGTGGTGGTGCTGATCGTGATCACCCTGTTGCATCGTATGGAGACTGCCCAGCAGGAGAACAGCGCCAAGCGGGCTCGCCCCTTGTTGCCGAATGCGTCCGTAGTGCTCACTTGGCAGGGGCCGAGCTGGCAGATTGAGCGGATCGGTCAGGGCTGGCGCAGCGTGCCGGATCTGGGGCTCGACACGGCTCAGCTGGATGCCCGTCTGGCGCGCTGGCAGAGCTGGTTGCTGCCCCCCGGCGAGGTGGTGCGCGGTACCCCGGTGACCATCAAGGTATGGATTGCCGGCCAGAGCGATCCGGTCGAGATCGGCCTCTATCAGAACAGCGGCCAATATGGCGCCCAGCTGCCCTCCGGTCTCTGGCTCGCCCTCACTGCCGAACAGTATCGCGATCTGCTGCGTCCTGCCCCCTGAGTTCCTTTTCCTTGCGAGGTGCCAATGCCCGAATTGCCAGAAGTTGAAGTCAGTCGTCAGGGGATCTCCCCCTGGCTTACCGGTATCAAGGTGACGCGCGTGGTGGTGCGGGATGGCCGCCTGCGCTGGCCGATCCCCGGTGAGATTCAGGAGCTGGTGGACCTCACCATCCATCGGGTGCGTCGCCGTGCCAAATACCTGCTGCTGGAGACCGATTTCGGCACCGCCATCCTTCATCTGGGGATGTCCGGCAGCCTGCGGGTACTGGATATCGGCACGCCAGCCGAGAAGCACGACCACGTGGATATCGAGCTGGAGAATGGCAAGCTGCTGCGGTTCAACGATCCGCGCCGCTTCGGCGCCCTGCTCTGGACTCGCGAACCGGCCGAAGCCCACGCGCTGCTCGCCAAGCTGGGGCCAGAGCCGCTCACCGATGCCTTCAGTGCTGATTACCTGCAGGGGCGCGCCAAGGGGCGCAGCACCGCCATCAAACAGTTCCTGATGGACAATCAGGTGGTGGTCGGGGTGGGCAACATCTACGCAAACGAGGCGCTCTATGCCGCCGGCATTCACCCCAAACGGGCGGCGGGCAATATCAGCGCCGAGCGGCTGCGAACCCTGGTGGCCGAGATCAAGCGGGTGTTGGCCGAGGCAATTCGCCAGGGCGGAACCACTCTCAAGGATTTCACCAGTGCCGATGGCAAGCCGGGCTATTTCGTGCAGCAGTTGCAGGTTTATGGCCGTGGCGGTCAGCCCTGTTTCCACTGTCACACCCTGCTGACCGAGACAAGAATGGGCCAGCGCACCACGGTTTTTTGCAGTCATTGCCAGCGCTGAGCGCACTTTTTGCCCCGATCCGGGGGAAGTTGTAACAGCGTATTTCCACTCTGTTGAAGATTTGCACAGCTGTCACTAGTATCCCGACCGTTCAGGCGGTTTGAGAATATAAAAATGACAGTTAAATCAATAGACTGGGAATATTTATCCCGGCAGGAGCGCTATTGCGCAAAATCCATGGCCCGCTTCCTCTACCCCGAGGGATGTGACCGGAAAACCTTCAATCGCGGCAAGTTCGTGCTGCGCAGCCTGCTCTATCGCAAGTCGCTGAGCCGGGTCTTCAGCCTGTTCCAGTGCGACTCGCTCAAGGCGCTGCCAGCTGTCTATCCCGAGCTGCTCGACAAGCCGATGCGTCCCTATCGCTTCGCCTGTGCCAGCGCCCGTGAGCGGGCCGAGATGCTGGAAAATCACTATCGGTTGCTGCTGGAGTGCTACCCGCAGCTGATCGACCCCCTCTATCTGGGCGAGGGGATCGCGCTGGGGCACTATCCCCAGAGCGGCTGCCGCATTCTGATGCGCCACGATGGCACCTTCCGCCGCGAGGCCGAGCTGGCGCTCTCCATCGTCAACGGCGAGGGGCAGCGCCTCTACAGCTGCGCCTTTTCGCTGGCGGGCAGCGTGGATCGTTTGATTCTGATGATCGGCTCCATGCAGGGGCCGGAGCCTGCGGTCGACAATGCCCAGGATCGGGTGCGCGAGCTGACCAAAGAGGGGCACGGCCTGCGGCCCAAATCCCTGCTGGTGCAGCTGGTGCTGCAACTGGCGCAGGCCATGGGGGCGGCAGAGGTGCTGGCGGTGCGCAAGCGGGCCCACGTGTTTCAGGCCAAGCGCTACAGCAGCAAGCAGAAAGCCAATTTGCAGGCCGATTATGACGAGCTGTGGCAGGAGTTCGACGCCCGGGATGTGAATGCCAACTTCGTCGCCCTGCAAGCCCAGCCGCGCAAGCCGCTGGAGGAGATCGCCTCCAAGAAGCGGGCCATGTATCGGCGCCGCTACGAGTGGCTCGATCTGCTGGTGAAGGAGATGAATGAGCGGTTTGCCCGTCAGTAACCGGCAAGCAGGCTGACCTCTCTATAACGAGAGAGATACAACAAGGGCTACCCGTGGGTAGCCCTTGTTCGTTTCTGCCAATCAGGGGAGGGATTAGCGCTGCTGCTGTTTGGCTGCGATGGCCTGGGCCACCACGGGATCGACAAACTGACGAATGTCGCCACCGTGCAGCGCCACCTCTTTCACCAGAGTGGAGGAGATAAAGGAGTTCTCCTCCGCCGGGGTGAGGAAGACGCTTTCCAGCTCAGGCATCAGGCGGCGGTTCATGTTGGCCAGCTGGAACTCGTACTCGAAGTCGGAGACGGCGCGCAGGCCGCGGATCAGCACGTTGGCCTGATGCTCTTTGGCGAAATCGACCAGCAGACCGGAGAAGCCCACCACCTTGACGTTGGGAAGCGTGCTGGTCACTTGCTGGACAAGCTGGACACGTTCTGCCAGATCGAACAGCGGGCGCTTGCTCGGGCTGTTGGCGACCCCGACCACCACCTCGTCAAACAGCTTGGCGGCGCGGCCGATGAGATCGGCGTGGCCATTGGTAACGGGATCAAAAGTCCCGGGATAAATTACCCTGGTAGTCATCTTTGCGGTCCTGCAACCTGGAAATTTGGTCGCATTATAAGGTCGTCGCTTGAGAATAGCAGTGCATCAGGCAAGAATACGCCATCGCGCATCAAGCCTCCTTGCATTGGTGACAGGGAGCAAAGGGATTTTTTATGAAACGTATTCTGGTCGTTCGCAATGACAAGATTGGTGACTTCATGCTGGCGTGGCCTAGCTTCGCCATGCTCAAAGGCTCCATGGAGTGTCATGTGACTGCCCTGGTTCCGGCCTACACGGCGCCGCTGGCCCGGCTCTGCCCCTGGATTGACGAGGTGATCATCGATCCGGGCGTGCGAGCCGACAAGGAGCAACAGCGAGCGCTGCTGGCGCGGATCAAGGCGGCGGCGTTCGACGCGTCCATCTGCCTCTTCTCCAACTCCCGCAACGCCATGCTGGTGTGGAAGGCGCACATCCCTTACCGGCTGGCCCCGGCGACCAAGCTGGCGCAGGTGCTCTACAACCAGCGACTGGTGCAGCGTCGCTCCCGCTCCCAGAAACCGGAGTCCGAGTACAACCTGGAGCTGATCCGCCGCTTCCTGGCCGATCAGCAGGTGGCCGTGGTGGAGCCCAAGACCCCCTTCCTGCAGTTCGATGACGAGACCCTGCTACAGGTGCGCGAGCAGTTGGCACTCAAGCTCAAGCTCGATGCCAGCCGCCCCTGGCTGATGGTTCACGCCGGCAGCGGTGGCTCGGCCAACAACCTCTCCATCGAGCAGTACGCCCGCATCATCATCAAGCTCAATCAGGCCTGCCCCGAGCTGCAGTGTGTGCTGACCGCAGGCCCTGGCGAGGAGAAGATGGCCGAACAGCTGGCGGCCGAGCTACTGGCCCACGGCGGCAACGGCTGGATCTACCGCTCCAGCGATGGTCTGCCGATGTTCTGTCAGGTGTTGGCCAACGCCGCCCTGTTCGTTGCAGGCAGTACTGGCCCGCTCCATATCGCCGGCGCGCTCGATGTGCCGACCATCGGTTTCTTCCCGATGCGCCGCTCCGCCACTCCGCTGCGCTGGAAGCCCCTCAACAGCGAAGGGCGTCACCTCGCCTTCAGCCCGCCGGAGGATAGCGACCATCCTGAGGATATGAGCCAGCTCGATCCCAAGACCATGGTGCCGGTGATGGCCCGCTGGGCGGCGCCTTTCTGGCGCAAATAACGTATGCAGCAATGCAAACAGGGCCCCGCGGGGCCCTGTTTCGTATGACGGTTATTCCGGCTGCTGCGGCTGCTGGCGCACCCAGAGGTCGGCGTATTTAACGAAGGTGGAGTGGGCGGAGAGGATCGCCAGCAGCAGCCCCTGCTTGCCGTCGAGGAAGCCCGCTTTGAGCAGGTACATCTTGAGGAAGCAGCCTACCGCGTGGATCAGCCCCTGACTGAGGGAGCCCTTCTTGCCGCGAGCGGTGCGCTGATCGGCCCAGGCGCGGGCATAACCGGCGGATTTCACCAGATAGTGCTCCAGATCCCGATAGGTGAAGTGGAGCAGGTCGCCATGAATATTGATGATCTTCATGTTGGCCCGCACTTCTACCTTTTCGTGAACCAGCGCCTCGTTGTAGCTGGTGAGCGCCTTGGGATAGAGGCGCAGCACCCGATCCGGATACCAGCCACTGTGGCGGATAAAGCGGCCAAACACCCAGGAGAGGCGCGGGATCGAGTAGATGGTATCGCTGGCCGGATTGGTCATCACGTTGGCGATGGCGGTTTTCAGCTCGGGGGTGAGCCGCTCGTCGGCATCCAGCCACAGCACCCAGTCGGATTGCACGTGGGACTGGGCCAGTCGGCGCTGTTTGCCAAAGCCGGGCCACTTGGCGTTGACGAAGAAGCGGGCCCCAAATTCGGCGGCAATGGCCGGGGTCTCGTCCTGGCTGCCGGAGTCCAGAATGACGATCTCGTCCACCAGTCCGTCGAGGGAGGCGAGGCACTTGCGCAGGTTGTCGGCTTCATTCTTGACGATCAGAACGGCAGCCAGAGTCGGTTTTTTCACGAATGTGGGCTCACGGTTATTGCCCGGCTGGCGGGTCGAATGCGTATTGATGGGCCATTCTAACGGAAAAACGGGTCAAAGAGAGAGCCGCCATTGCCCGTTTCTATCAGCTGTTTGCCTGCTCGGCTGGCGTTGCATCTCTTCAGAAGACCTGTGGAAAAATGAGACGGCAGGGGGGATTGCCAAGGATCTTCTGTTATTTATCCAGTCATTCTTGGGGCATAATCTCGCCCAGTGATGATTAACAGCCGGGCCAGTCCCGAGAGAAGACGCGTGATGAAAATATTGGTGATCGGCCCCTCCTGGGTCGGCGATATGGTGATGTCCCAGAGTCTCTACAAGGCGATCAAGGCCAACCATCCGGAGAGCGAACTGCACGTGATGGCCCCTGCCTGGTGCTGCGCCCTGCTGGAGCGGATGCCGGAGGTGGACAAGGCGATCACCATGCCCCTCGGCCACGGTGACTTCAAGCTGGTGGCGCGCCGCCGCCTCGGCAAGCAGTTGGCAGCGGAGAAGTACGATCAGGCTATTGTCCAGCCCAACTCCATGAAGTCGGCGCTGATCCCCTGGTTTGCCCGCATTCCGGTCCGTACCGGCTGGAAGGGCGAGAGCCGCTACGGTCTGCTCAACGACCTGCGCAGCAACAAGTCCGCCTTCCCGCTGATGGTGGAGGGCTATCTGGCGCTCGCCTATCCCAAGGAGCAGATGAAGAGCCGGGCCGATATTCCGACCATTCCGCACCCGGCGCTCCACGTCGATTTGATCAACCAGAGCAAGGCGCTGGAGCGGCTGGGACTGGATCGCGCCCGCTCGGTGCTGGTGCTCTGCCCCGGTGCCGAGTTTGGCCCGGCCAAGCGCTGGCCTGAAGGGCACTACGCCGTGGTGGCCCAGCAGCATCTGGACGAGGGGTGGCAGGTGTGGATCTTCGGCTCCAACAAGGATGTGCCGGTGGCCAATACCATCCGGGATCGGGTCAACCTGCTGACTCGCCCCAACTGCCACGTGCTGGCGGGCAAGACCAGCCTGCACGAGGCGATCGACCTGATGGCGCTGGCCAGCCGGGTCATCTCCAACGACTCCGGCCTTATGCACATCGCCGCCGCCCTCAACCGGCCGCTGGTGGGTGTCTATGGCTCCACCTCGCCGCTCTACACCCCGCCGCTGGCGGATCGGGTCGAGATCGTCCACACCGACATCGAGTGTCGCCCCTGCTTCAAGCGCACCTGCAAGTTCGGCCATCTCAAGTGTCTGATCGACCTGGCGCCGGAGCAGGTGGTCGATGCCTGCAAGAAGCTGGAGCAGAGTCAGTAAGATGCCCTACCGTCTGCTCTACAACCTGCTGATCCATCTGGGATTGCCGCTGGCGTTGCTGGCCCTCTACAAGCCGAAGAAAGGCAAGCCCGGCTTTGGCAAGCGCTGGGCCGAGCATCTCGGGCGGCTGCCCGCCACCGGACAGGATGCACCACTGTGGATCCATGTGGTGAGCGTGGGGGAGACGCTGGCCATCACGCCGCTCATTCGCGCCCTCAAGGCGGAGCGGCCCGATCTGCCGATCCTGCTCACCACCACCACCCGCACCGGCGCCGATCAGGCTGCCAAGCTGGGGGATCTGGTGATGCATCGCTACGCGCCGCTCGACTACCCCTGGGCCATTGCCGCCTTTCTCGACACCTTCAAGCCGCGCGCGCTCTGGGTGATGGAGACCGAGCTGTGGCCGAACTGGCTGGCCGCCTGTGAGGCGCGCCACCTGCCGGTGACCATCATCAACGCCCGCCTCTCCGAGCGATCCTGCCAGCGTTATGCCCGTTTCCACGGCGCTTTCGACGCACTGAGCCGGCCACTGACCCATCTGCTCTGCCAGCATCAGGAGGATGCCGACCGCTTCGCCCGCCTCGGTATCGATCGTTCGCGGCTGGCGGTGACCGGCTCCATCAAGTTCGATATCCAGTTTGGTGACGAGGTGCAGGCCAAGGGGCGCGCCCTGCGCCAGCAGCTGGGGGCGGATCGGCCGGTCTGGATCGCCGCCAGCACCCATCAAGGGGAGGATGAGCAGGTGCTGGCCGCCTTCGATCTGCTGCTCAAACGCCATCCCGATGCGCTGCTTATTCTGGTGCCACGCCACCCCGAGCGGTTCGACCGGGTGGCCGAGCAGTGTGCCCCTTACGGCTGCGTGCGGCGCACTGATGGTGCTGCGGTGAGTGCGGAGGATAAGGTCTATCTCGGCGATACCATGGGCGAGCTGCCGCTGATGCTGGCGGCGGCCGATGTGGCCTTCGTCGGCGGCAGTCTGGTGAAGATCGGCGGTCACAACCTGCTGGAGCCGGCGGCGCTGGGCAAGCCCTGCCTGACCGGTCCCGCCTACTTCAACTTCAGCGATATCACCCGCCAGCTGGTGGCTCAGGGGGGCGCCGCCATCGTGGCCGATGCCGCCGAGCTGGGCGAGCAGGTGAGCCAGCTGTTTGCCGACGAGAGCACCCGCCGCGAGATGGGCGAGCAGGCCCGCGCCGTAGTGCTGCGCAATCAGGGCGCGCTGGCGCGCACTCTCTCGCACTGCCTCACTGCGCTGGAGAACGACTGAACCCATGATGAGCACCGCACTGGCTCTCGATTTTCAACTGCAAAAGCGTCAAAGCAGCTGATCCCCGTTTCACACGTCATCAAAGAGGCAACCATGTTCAAGGCTCTGTTACTGGAAAACCAAGACGGCAAGACTGTTCCAACCCTGACCCGGCTGGCCGAGAGCCAGTTGCCGGAAGGTGAAGTGCGGGTGGCGGTCGCTTACAGCTCGATCAACTACAAGGATGGGTTGGCCATCACCGGCAAGGGCAAGATTGTGCGTCAGTGGCCGCTGGTGCCCGGTATCGACTTCGCCGGTACCGTGCTCGAGTCTGCCGACAGCCGCTATCAGCCCGGCGACAAGGTGGTGCTGACCGGTTGGGGCGTGGGCGAAGGGCATTGGGGCGGTATGGCCGAACAGGCACGGGTCAAGGGGGACTGGCTGGTGCCGTTGCCCGCCGGGCTTGATGAACGGCAGGCTATGTGCATCGGTACCGCCGGTCTCACCGCCATGCTCTGCGTGTTGGCGCTGGAAGAGGCGGGCATTACTCCCGCAAGTGGCGAGGTGCTGGTCACCGGCGCGGCTGGCGGCGTGGGCTCCACCTCGGTCGCCCTGCTGGCGGCCCTGGGCTATCAGGTGGCTGCGCTGACCGGTCGTCCGGAAGAGCAGGGCGCCATGCTCACTGCGTTGGGTGCCAGCCGCATCGTGCCACGCAGCGAGCTGCTGGTGCCTGCCAAACCGCTGGAAAAACAGCTGTGGGCCGCTGCCATCGATACCGTCGGCAGTCAGGTGTTGGCCAAGCTGCTGGCCCAGATGAACTATGGCGGTGCCGTGGCGGCCTGTGGGCTGGCGGGCGGTTTTGATCTGCCGACCAGTGTGATGCCCTTTATCCTGCGCAACGTGCGGTTGCAGGGGGTCGATTCGGTAATGTGCCCGTTTGAACGTCGTCAACTGGCGTGGCAGCGACTGGCACGGGATCTTCCTGCCAGCTTCTTTGAACAGGCGGTTACCGAGATTGGGCTGGAGCAGGTAGTGGAGGCCGCCGAGGCCATTACGCAAGGCCAGATCGCAGGTCGCACTCTGGTCAAACTTTGAACTCTCTCTGACTGGCGAGCCCGACAATTCCGGATAAAATTGGAGTGCGGGTGAACTATCCAAGGAGAGTGAAGATGGGTGGACACAAGCCGGATTACGACTCCTCTGATGATGATTGGGAGCCGGATTCCTGGGAAGAAGAGCTGGATCAGTGGGAAGATGAAAGCTGGCAGGATGATGACACTTTCGATGACCAGTGAACCACGGCATTGAACGAACAGGCGGGCTTTGGGCCCGCCTGATTTTTTTGCCGCGCTCACATGGCTGAGCGTTCGTCCTTGGTCAGGGGCGGGGCGCTGGGTAGAATGAACTGCCCAAATGACGCTCAAGGATGACTATGCGACTCTCCATCATATTGTTGGCTGCCCTGCTGGGTGGCTGTGTCTCCAACGATGATCCCTGCGAGAAGGTGTGGAGTGAGGTGGGGGAGGCGGATGGCAAGCTGGGCTTCACCACCGAGCGGATCGAGTTCCATCAGGGGCAATGTGGCAAGAAGGTGGATCCTGAACTGTGGAAGCAGGGACATCAGAAGGGATTGGCATGGTATTGCCGCCCCGAGCACCTCTATCTGGCTGGCCGCTCAGGCGAGGAGTATCGCGGTGTCTGCCCGAATGATACCCAGGCGCGCAGATTGTTCGAACAGGGACGTCAGGGGTGGACCGATCAATAACACCCTGACAGGGAGGGGCGTTACTCCTCTTTCAAACGCAGCGGTTGGCAGAGGTAACCCTTGTCATTGGCGCTACGGGCGCACTTGCTGCAGACAAACTTGGGTTTGCGCACGATTTTTCTCAGCGCCTTGAGATCGGTGGGGATCTCGTGACGGCGCCATTTACACAGGGTTTTGCTGCCCATAACGACTACCTCTACGACTTGACGGCCGTATTGTAATCGATTTTCATTTCGAATAAACCGACAAAGCTCGCTTATTGGCCGATATGCCAATAAGCGATTGTTTCGGGAGGGATTACTGGTAGAGGAACTTGGTGAAGATAAGCTCGCGCACCGCTTTCTTGCCGGTCTCTTTCACCAGCAGTTCGTTGACGGTTGTCTCGCACTCCTTGCGCAGCTCTTCTCGGTTGGTCAGGGACTTCACTTGATCGGCATTTTTGCTGCCAATCAGACGGATGATGGCATCGCGGATCAGCGGGTCATGCTGCTCCAGCAGCTTGAGGTCGGCTTCGTTTTCCGCCATCAGCTCTACCGTGACCCGGATATAACCGAGGGTTTTGCTATCACTCAGGTAGTTGGTGATGATGTCGGGATCGAGCGCGTGGTAGGAGAAACCGGGCTTGGCAGCCCCCTCTGCGCCCTCGGCGGGCGGCTCATCTTCAGCCAGAGCTTGCTGCTGCAGGGCGCCACAGCTCAGTAACAACACCAGCAGAATTTTGAAGATCTTCATATAGATGGCTCATCAGCAAGAGATAACCCATTTTTGATGTTGCCATCGGGGCCGTCAAGCACGGATGTTCTTACATTTCGCTATTGATTTACGGATAATAAACCGGATTTTAACCTGAACACGGAAATCTCTGGATGGTGAAGCTGTGAAGTCCGAGTTGACTGTTCCCCTCACGCCGTTAAGCGGGTGGCTGGCCCCCGAATGTTGCGAATTGCCCGCCAGCTTGCGCCCCTGGCTGCTGGAGCCCGGCTCCATGACCCGGCGGCTGCGTCAGCACAATCGCCACTTTTCGGTGGAGTGGCTGGGCAATCACCCGGTCGCCCTTACTGCCGATGAGCAGTGGCTGGTGGATTCGGCCTCGCCGGCCGGTACCTGCCGCGAGGTGATCCTGCACGGGGATCGTGGGCCCGCCGTGCTGGGCTGGACCCTGTTTGCCGATGGTGCACTGCAAGGGAGCGGCATTGCCGAGCTTGGCGAGCAGCCGCTGGGTGAGCGGGTATTTGGCCATGAGCCTGCCCGCCGCGATCATCTGCAACTGGCCCGTTTCGATATTGCCGCCAATCCCCGTTGCCCGGCCGCCACTGTCTGGGGGCGTCGTTCCCGTCTGTTTCTGGGGCAGTGGCCACTGCTGGTGCACGAGCTGTTTCTGCCCTCTCTCGTCTGTGACAAGGAGCTGGAGTGAATCTGTTAACCAAGGAGCGGGGACTTGCCTACATGCAGTTGGCCCGCGTCGACAAACCCATAGGTACTCTGCTGCTGCTGTGGCCAACCCTGTGGGCGCTCTGGCTGGCCGCTGGTGGCCTGCCCAATCTCTGGGTGCTGACCGTGTTTGTGGTCGGCGTCTTTCTGATGCGCTCGGCAGGGTGCGTCATCAACGACTATGCGGATCGCAACTTCGATGGCCACGTCAAACGCACCGCTGGTCGCCCCTTGCCTACGGGTAGAGTCAAGCCGTGGGAGGTGCTGGCGCTCTTCTTCGTGCTGGCGCTTATCTCGTTTGGTCTGGTGCTGACCATGAATCCGCTCACCATCGGCCTGTCGTTTGTCGCCCTGCTGCTGGCGGTGAGTTACCCCTTCATGAAGCGCTTTATCTCGAATCCCCAGCTGGTGCTCGGGATGGCCTTCTCCTGGTCGATCCCGATGGCCTATGCGGCGCAGGCGGATGCCCTGCCGCTGGTGGCCTGGCTGCTCTTCTTTGCCAATCTGCTCTGGACCGTGGCTTACGACACCCAGTACGCCATGGTGGATCGGGATGACGACCTCAAGATCGGCCTCAAATCCAGCGCCATCCTGTTTGGTCGTTACGACAAGCGGATCATCGGCGCACTGCAACTCTCGACTCTGCTGCTGTTGCTGGCGGTCGGGCAGCTGATGACGCTGGGGGGCTGGTATTACTGGGGATTGCTGGGGGCGGCGGTGCTGTTTGTCTATCAGCAGCGGCTCATTCGTGAGCGGCAGCGGGAAGCCTGCTTCCAGGCGTTTCTCAACAACAACTATGTGGGGGCGCTGGTGTTTGCCGGTCTGGTGCTCGACTACCTGCTGGCGTGATAACGTACTGAGTCACGCTGAATAAAAAAGAAGGCCGCATCATGCGGCCTTCTTTGTTTGCGTTGCTGATTAGAGCTGATTGCCTGCCTGAATGGTGCGGCGGATCTTGTTGCTCAGCAGCGGCACTATGTTGTCGGCCAGCGCCTGGAAGCGGCCGAGATCCGGCTTGCACTCGGGAGAGAGGTAGCCCTCCTTGCGCAAGGTGTGGATCAGGGTGCTGAACAGCTTCTGGTCGAAGAACTCGGGGGCGTTGATGCCGTGCAGGGTGCCGAGGCGTTCTGCCATCATCAGGCCGTCCGCTTCCAGCTGCTCCGCCTCGATATGGGGCTGGGCCAACACCCGGGTCAGCACGATGGCGTAGCGTTGCAGGGTCTCCTGAATGCTCTCAGCCAGCAGCAGCAGGCGCATCTGGTTGGCCGGATTGACCCAGTAGCCGTCATCGCGGGTCTCGATCAGTTGCTGGGTCTGCAGGGCGTCGAGCAGGCTGTCGACCAGCGCAGGCAGCTCATCCTCTTCATAACGCAGGAACAGCTCGGTCTTGAGCAGCGGATAGATGTCGATGCAGCGGGCCATGATCTCGCTGCGGGAGATCCCTTCGCACCGTTCGATCAATGCCGCCACCAGAGAGGGCATGGCAAACAGGTGGAGGATGTTGTTGCGGTAGTAGGTCAGCAGGATCGCCTGATAGCGGTCCAGACTGATGATCTGCCCCAACTTGTCCTCGCTCACCTCGAACTTGTTGAGCTCCATCGCCTGATCCAGCAGGGTCTTGGCATCCTCATCCGGAATGGTGCTCTGCGGGCTGTAAGGCACCGCTTTGAGCAGATCCAGATAGGTGTTGAGCTGGGCCTGCAACTCGTCGCGGGTCAGGGCGTGGCGCTCGGCGGCCAGCAGCGCCAGCGCGCTCAGGGTCAGGCCGTTGACCGCGGCAGCGCCGTTGATGCGGGTCATCAGCAGTTCGGCCAGATTGTTGACGGTGCCCGCCATCCACTCCGGACGCTCCTCTTCCCCGATGTGCTTTTTCCAGTCGGGGATGTGTTCGCTCAGGTAGCTGTTGAGAGTCAGCGGCTCGCCGAAGTTGACGAAACCACGGCCGTAGTTGCGCAGCTTGCGCAGGATGCCGAGCACCTGCAGGAAGCTCTCTTTCTCCTTGCGACTCCCCTTGAGCTCGTTGTGGTAGGTGTTCACCTCCATCACGTGCTCGTAGCCCAGATAGACCGGCACCAGAGTCACCGGCCTGTCCAGCCCGCGCATCATTGCCTGCAGGGTCATCGCCAGCATGCCGGTCTTGGGCGGCAGCAGACGGCCGGTACGGGAGCGACCGCCTTCAGTGAAGAACTCTACCGAGTAACCCTTGGCAAACAGCAGGTTGAGGTATTCACGAAATACCGTGCTGTAGAGCGGGTTGCCCTTGAAGGTGCGACGGATGAAGAAGGCGCCGCCGTGGCGGAAGATGGGGCCCGCCGGCCAGAAGTTGAGGTTGATGCCTGCCGCGATATGGGGCGGTACCATCCCCTGGTGGTAGATGACGTAGGAGAGCAGCAGGTAGTCCATGTGGCTGCGGTGGCAGGGAACGTAGACGATCTCGTGCCCTTCCTGCGCCAACTGGCGTACCTTCTCGGCGCCATTGACGGAGAGCCCGCGGTAGAGCTTGTTCCACAGCCATCCGAGGAAGCTCTCGCCCAGGCGGATCAGACGGTAAGAGAAGTTGGAGGCGATCTCGTCCATGTAGCCATGGGCACGCTTTTGCGCCTTCTCGAGGCTGATCCCTTCGCGCTGGGCCTCCTCTTCAATCGCCTGCTGGATCACCGCGGAGTCGAGCAACTGCTTGAACAGCAGGTTGCGGTTCGGCAGTTTCGGGCCGGTGGCAGCCAGCTGCTGGCGGCTGAAGTGGGTACGGGCCACTCGTGCCAGCTTGTGGGCTATCGCCTCGTCGGTGCCGTGTTTGTCGGCCATGTAGCGCAGGGAGAGCGGCGGCGAGAAGCGCACCAGATTCTCGCGACCCTTGAGGATCACGATAAGTGCCTTCTTCAGCCGGTTCGGCGCCAGGCTGCTGATGATGTTGAGGCCGGAGGCTTCTTCCCCTTCGCGACCCGGAGCGCGGCCCCAGAACAGGGTGACGGGCACCACCTGGATATCCAGCTCGGGATCCTGCTTGTGCAGATCCAGCAGCTGGTGGAACTCCTGCAGGAAGGGGAGCGGTTTGCTGCGTTTGCCAAACAGGGGAGGCGGACGGTCCAGACAGACATAGCGCGGCAGCAGCTGGCCGTTGAGCTCCAGCGGCGTGAAGGGGCCGGGCAGACCGAGATCCTCGCAGCACTGCTGCAGGGTCATCAGGTCGGTGATCGAACTGGTTTTCAGGGCATAGACGATGGGTCTGGCCGGATCCAGATTGAGTTCTGTGATGGGATTTTCCGGCAGGCTCTTGTGATTGACCAAGCCGCTGACCGGCCATTGCAAGATGGCTCTGGAAATCTTCTGTCCTAGGGACATGTGCGTCTGCTCTCCAAAAAAATGCGGCGTGAGCATAGCAAATCGACAGCCCCTTGTCGCCGAGAGGTACGATGAGTCGGCTGCGCAGGATCAAAACAGCAGTAAATGAGGGGTTGGTTGCGACAAATGTCAGCTGCGCCTTGCCTTGGCCACTGCACTGTATATACTGCCAGTGTGCTGTATAAAAAGACAGGTGCCAATTCTATGAAACCCCTTACCCCCCGCCAGGCCGAAGTGCTGGAGCTGATCAAGGTGAACATGAGCGAGACCGGTATGCCGCCGACTCGTGCCGAGATTGCCCAGAAGCTTGGTTTCAAGTCGGCCAATGCGGCCGAAGAACATCTGAAGGCCCTGGCCAAAAAA
Organism: Aeromonas sp. R4-1; assembly: GCF_040908325.1. Lineage (NCBI taxonomy): Bacteria > Pseudomonadati > Pseudomonadota > Gammaproteobacteria > Aeromonadales > Aeromonadaceae > Aeromonas > Aeromonas sp. R4-1. The sequence goes on along the minus strand of NZ_JBFODM010000046.1, from coordinate 14,325 downwards.
GGGGTCATCGAGATCATGCCGGGCACGTCCCGCGGCATTCGCCTGTTGCTCGAAGAGGAAGAGGTGCTGGAAGAGAGCGGCCTGCCGCTCATCGGCAAGGTGGCTGCCGGTGAACCTATCCTGGCTCAGGAGCATATCGAGAGCCACTATCAGGTGGATCCCGCCCTGTTCCATCCGCGCGCAGATTTTCTGCTGCGGGTGCAGGGGATGAGCATGAAGAACATCGGCATTCTGGATGGCGATCTGCTGGCTGTTCACAAGACCCAGGAGGTGCGCAACGGTCAGGTGGTGGTCGCCCGTCTCGATGAGGATGTTACCGTCAAGCGCTTCCAGCGCAAGGGCAGTCAGGTATGGCTGCTGCCGGAGAATGAAGAGCTCTCCCCCATCGAGGTGGATCTCTCCTGCCAGCAGCTCACCATCGAAGGACTGGCGGTCGGGGTGATCCGCAACGCCGACTGGATGTAATCATCCCCGCCAACTGCGTTTGCCACACGGCCTCCTTCGAGAGGCCGTGCTGTTTCTGGCGCACTTTCCCTGTCATATCAAACAGATCATCGGCGGCGGCATTTTTGTCCTGCGTGACCGGCTACCAATCATCCATTTCAGATATATGCTCAGATCAGTGCCCTGTCGCCGAGACTGGGCTTGGCGCCTCCCTCTGACCATCGCAATGCGCAGGACGGGAGGGCCGGTAACAACGAGAATCGGGCAGTACACCTTCACGGGATATGAAGGGGGAGTGGGGAGATCCCGAGCCTTGTCGGGCAAAGGGGACCACTCGTAATGGTTGCAGATAGTCGTGACGGGCCTGTTCCCAGTTCAGGCCGACGAAGCAACATGACCTGTCGGTCAAGGAGGACTGGTATGGCATCAAGATCGCCATGGGATTCAGAGGCTGGGGCTGCGCCAGCGGAATCGTCAATCACCCGTTTCGTCAAAGGTAGCCGGATGACCTGGTTTTACGGTCTCTGGCTGCACCATCGTGGTTCGCACTGGACGCTCTGGCTGGGATGCCCGAAAGAGAAGGTGGTGCGTCTGGTGCTGCTGTTCAAGCGTGGTCACGGTGATCGCCAGGGGGAAGAGGGCTGGCTGGCCCCCGTGATTCCCATCGGCGTGCGGGCCATCGGCAAGATGTTGCAGCAGGGGCGTAACGCTCGCCCCTGAGCAGAAGAGACAAACAAATCCATCCATAACCGGCACCCAAGGGGGCCGGTTTTTTTATGGCCGCAACTGGCGATTAATTATGCCAAATGGTCGACTCCTGACAGGGTGTTGCACAAGGTTGAACCACCTTGGCGGCTCGCTGGGGTACAATGCCCCCCTCTTGTCCGGTCACTGCTGGCCATCTGCCTCGAACTGAAAGGGTCTCTTGTTATGATGAAGCTCCGCTATCCCCTGCTCTTTCTGCTGCTGACAGCCTGCCTGATCCTGGTGTTCTACGCCACGCAGCCAGAGCAGCCGGAACAGGCCGACTACTATCCGGCGGGGCGGGACATCAACGATTTTGCCTTTACCGATGCGGACAACCAGCCGTTCACCCCTGCCAACCTGAAGGGGCACTGGACCTTCCTGTTTGTCGGCTACACCTTCTGCCCCGATATCTGCCCCACCACCCTGGCAGATATGCGCTCCGTCTATGACCAGCTGAAGAAGATGGCGCCCGACAGTCAGGTGGTGTTTATCTCGGCGGATCCCCAGCGTGACGATATTCCACGCCTCAAGACCTATACCGCCTTCTTCAATCCCGAGTTCAAGGCGGCCACTGCCCCCCACGACAAGCTGTTTCCGTTCGTGCGCAATCTGGGGCTCATCTACTCCATCGCCAATCAGGGGGAGAAGGATTACCTGATCGATCACTCCGCCTCCATCGTGCTCATCAATCCCAATGGCAAGCTGCAGGCGGTGTTCCGCCCGCAGGTGGCGCCGGGTCAGGTGCCCAGGGTGCAGATGGCCACCATGCTCTCTGATTTCGCCCGCATCCTGAAGTTGGCAGGCCACTGAGCGTGACCCCAGCTGTTGCCCCCTGGTGGCGTGATCCCTCTCGCCACCGCGCGGTCTTTGCGCTCGCCCTGCCCATGGTGTTCTCCAATATCACCACCCCCTTGCTGGGGCTGGTGGACACCTGGGTGATCGGTCATCTCGGTCAGGCCTGGTTTCTGGGGGGCGTCTCGGTCGGTGCGACCCTGATCAACCTCATCTTCTGGTTGCTCGGTTTTTTGCGGATGTCGACCACCGGGCTGACGGCGCAGGCGCACGGCGCCGCCGACGGTCGTGCCCAGCTTGATACCCTGCTGCGGGCGCTGGGGCTGGCCATTGCTCTTGGCCTGGCGCTGCTGTTGTTGCTCTTCCCCCTGTTGCCACGACTGATCGCTCTGAGTGGCGGCTCGCCCGAGGTGCAGCTCTATGCGGGCCAATATGTGGCGGTGCGGATCTGGAGCGCCCCGGCGGCGCTCTGCAATCTGGTGATCATGGGGTGGCTGTTGGGGATGCAGGATGCCCGCAGCCCCATGGTGATGTTGATCCTCACCAATCTGGTCAATATGGCGCTCGATGCCCTGTTTGTGCTGGGACTCGGCTGGCAGGTGCGGGGGGTGGCGGCGGCCTCGGTCATGGCGGACTACTGCGCGCTGGCGGTCGGTATCTGGCTGGTACGCCGTCAGCTGGGGCAACTGGCGCCGACGGTGTGGCAGGATGGCTGGCAGCGATGGCGGCAGCTCGCGCCCATGGTGCGGCTGCTCGGCCTCAACCGCGATATCTTCCTGCGCTCCCTCTGTTTGCAGCTCTGCTTCGCCTTCATGACTCTGCAAGGGGCACGGCTGGGGGATGTGGCGGTGGCCGCCAATGCGGTGCTGCTCAACTTCCTGATGCTTATCTCCTACGGACTCGATGGGTTTGCCTATGCGGTGGAGGCTATGGTAGGACGAGCCATCGGTCAGCAGGATCGGCAGAAACTGCGGGAGGCCATCGTGCTCAATCTGGGCTGGGCCGCCCTCATCGCCAGTGGTTTTACCCTGGTGTTTGCCCTCTTCGGTGCCCACCTTATCGGCTATATCACCGACATTCCGGCCGTGGTGGCGGAGGCACATCGTCAGCTTCCCTGGCTGATCGCCATGCCCTTGCTGGCGGTCTGGTGCTTCCTGCTGGATGGCGTATTTATCGGGGCGACCCGAGCGCGGGAGATGCGCAACAGCATGTTGCTGGCCGCGTTTGGCGGCTTCTTCCCGATCTGGTGGCTCTGTCAGTCGTGGGGCGTGGCCGCGTTATGGGCGGCGATGGCGGCGCTGATGGTGGGGCGCGGTCTGTCGCTGGGGGTCACTTGCTGGCGGCTGGAGCGCAGCGGGCATCTGCTCGACGCCCGCCACTGATCATCGGTGGCGCTTACATGGCACCGTCGTAGCCGAGCTGGCGCCAGCTCTCGTAGACAAAGACAGACACTGCGTTGGATAGGTTCATGCTGCGGCTCTGGGGCACCATAGGGATGCGTAGCCGCTGCTCGCATGGCAGACTCTCGATGATCTCGATGGGCAGGCCGCGACTCTCCGGGCCAAACAGCAGGGCGTCGCCAAGGGCATATTGTGCTGCCGAGTGCGCGGTGCGTCCCTTGGTGGTGCAGGCAAACACCCGCTTGGGCGCCACCGCAGCCAGAAAAGCCTCATAGCTCGGCCAGCGCTTCACCTCGGCAAATTCGTGATAGTCGAGTCCCGCCCGCTTTACCCGCTTGTCATCCCACTCAAACCCCAGCGGCTCGATCAGATGGAGCCGGTAACCGGTATTGGCGCAGAGCCGGATGATATTGCCGGTGTTGGGCGGAATTTCCGGCTGGTAGAGGACGATATCGAGCATGACGAGCTCCTGCAAAGAGATGTAAAGCCAAGAAGGGGCGCCAGCATACCCAGCGCCCGTCCGGATGAAAAGGATCAGGCGATGGGCAAGCGGATGGTGATGGTCAGCCCGGTGGGATGATTGTTGCTGGCCGCAATGGTACCGCCGTGGCGCTGGATCGCCTCCGAGGCGATGGCCAGCCCCAACCCGGTGCCGCCAGTTTTGGCGTTGCGGGCGTCATCGACCCGGAAGAAGGGCTGGAACAGCAGCGCCTGCTGCTCGTCTGGCACCCCGGGGCCGTCATCCCGAATGGTCATCACCCACTCCAGTCCCTCCCGATACCAGTCCACCTTGATGAACTCGCGGGCATATTTGAGGGCGTTGCGCAGGGGGTTTTCCACCGCCCGGGCCAACAGCTCGGGCCACATCTGGATCGACTCGGCAGGCAGCGGTGGCAGTCTGAGCTGTTTGCCGCTCTGATTCGCTTCGAACATGGCATCTTCGAGGATGGGCTCCAGCAGGTCGGCCAGCGGGTGCACCACCGGTGCCTCCACATGCTGCTGCACCCGCGACAGATCCAGCAGATCGCCGATCAGCTTGTCCAGCCGTCCGATCTCCGATTCGATCCGCGCCAGCTCGGCGCTGTCACCCTGCTTGCGGCGGATCAGCGCCTGCGCCAGTTGCATCCGGGTGAGGGGACTGCGCAGTTCGTGGGAGATATCGGAAAGCAGCTGTTTCTGCTTCTGGATCATACTCTTGAGCGTCTCCACCATGCGGCTGACGTTATCCGCCAGCTGGCCAATCTCGTCGCCCCGTCCCAGGTTGGGGATCTGTACCTCCAGATTGCCGGCCGCCAGTTGGGAGACCGATTTCTGCAACTGCAGGATGGGGCGGGTCAGCCGCCAGGCGAGCAGCAGGCAGAGCGGGGTGCTGACCAGCATCGAGATGCCCAGAATGCGGATCGGGTGATCCAGCACCTGAATAAACAGGAACAGGTAGGGATTCTCGGCATTGAGGCCGAAATAGACGTGATAGCGATGGCCGTGGTGCTCCATCAGGAAGGGGCCGGCGATCGCCTTGCGATCCTCGTTGCCCAGCATGGGATTGGCCGGGTCATCGGCATCCACCATAAAGCGCACCACGAACTTGCGCGGATGGGTGGTGGACTGGATCTGCCCCTTCTCGTCGCGCAGGTAGACGTTGTCCACCGGCAGCATGGCGATCTTGTCCATCGCCTTGGCCAGATCGAAATCCTGATCCGGCTCGGCGGCGTTGAGCAGGGCCTGCACGTTGTTCTGCATCCGCGCGACTTCGTGGGTCGGCAGCGGGATCTGGTTGCGGGGATCCAGGGTCGGCAGGCTGATCACGGCGGCCAGCATCACCAGCAGCATGAACCAGAACCAGAGGAAGATGTGGGTCGAGATCCCGTTGAGGGAGTTGATACGCTCTATTCTTGCTCTAGCCACAGGTAACCGCGCCCCCGTACGGTTTTGAAGCGGGGCTGGCCATCGGTGCGGTCCGGCAGCTTCTTGCGCAGGTTGCTCAGGTGCATGTCGATGGCCCGATCGAAGGGTTCCAGCTTCTTGCCCAGCACCTGCTCGGAGAGGTGGCTCTTGCTGACGATCTGGCCGGGATTGCGCAGCAGGCACTCCAGCAGGCCAAACTCGGTGGCGGTCAGCTCCAGCAGTTGTTCGCCGCAGCGGGCCTGCTGCAGGCCGGGTTGCAGCACGATATCCATGAAGTGCACTTCGTCGGAGGAGTTGCCGCGCTGGGGCGGGGCGCTCTGGGTTCGGCGCAGGATGGCGCGTACCCGGGCCAGCAGCTCCCTGTCATCGAACGGCTTGGCCAGATAGTCGTCGGCACCCGCTTCCAGACCGTTAACCCGATCCTGGCTGTCACCGCGGGCGGTCAGCATCAGCACCGGGGTGTCGTGGGTCTTGCGCAGCTTGGTCAGCATGGCAAAGCCGTTGAGCTTGGGCATCATCACGTCCAGCAGCACCAGATCGAAGCTCTGCTCCGCCAGCCGTTGCAGCCCCTCTTCACCATCCTCGGCGACCGTGACCTGAAATCCCTCCAGGGTCAGAATTTCAGTGAGCAGTTGGGTCAATTCAAGATCGTCGTCGACCAGGAGTATTCTGTTCATCTGGTGTTATTCCGCAGATTTTCGCGCCAAACTGACGCCGGGGTCAGGGTATAATAAGTTTTTCATCGCCAGAGGAAAGCCGGTTTTGAGCCATCAACAATATTCCCGTTGGGTGACCTTTGCCAGCATAGCGGCGGTCACCACCGCTACCCTGCTGATCATCGGCAAACTGATCGCCTGGCTGATGACCGACTCGTCGACCCTGCTGGCATCGCTCACCGACTCCTTCATGGATGTGAGTGCCTCCATCATCAACCTGCTGGCCATTCGCTATGCGCTGGCCCCCGCCGATGACGAACACCGTTTCGGCCACGGCAAGGCGGAGTCGCTGGCGGGCCTCATCCAGTCGGCCTTTATCTCCGGCTCCGCCCTGCTGCTGGTGATGCACGGAATTTCATCCCTACTCAATCAGGCGCCTATCCTGCGGCTGGAAGCGGGTCTCTGGGTCAGCGGCGGCTCCATCGTGCTGACCCTGCTGCTGGTCAGCTTCCAGAGCGTTGTCATTCGCAAGACCAACAGTGTGGCCATCAAGGCCGACATGCTGCACTACCGTTCCGATCTGCTGCTCAATGCCGGTGTCTTGCTGGCGCTGGTGCTGGCGGGGCAGGGGTGGTACTGGGCCGACGGCCTGTTTGCCATCCTGATCGGGCTATTCCTGTTGTGGGGGGCGGGACACATCGGCTACGAGTCGGTGCAGGCCCTGCTCGATCGTCAGTTGCCAGCGGAAGAACAAGCGAGAATAATGGCGCTCTGCTGTGCCGTAGAAGGTGTACACGGCGTACATGACCTGCGCACCCGTCAATCCGGGCCGACCCGATTCGTACAGTTGCATCTTGAACTGGATGATCAGATCCCCCTGGTCAAGGCCCATCAGATCGCCGATGAAGCCGAGCTGGCGGTACGCCAGGCATTCGAGCGGATGGATGTCATCATCCACATGGACCCCATCTCGGTGCTGACAAAAGAACAACAGAGCCCTCACCCAGAACAACAGTAGGCTGCAACATGGATGAACTGGTTGCCAAAACCTGGCACAAAATTCAGCAAGAAGCGGAGTGCATGGCGGCCCAGGAGCCGATGCTGGCCAGCTTCTTCCACTCCACCATTCTCAATCACAAGAATCTGCGTTCGGCCCTCAGCTTTCAGCTGGCCAACAAACTCGACAGCGCCACCATGCCGGCCATCGCCCTGCGCGAGGTGATCGAGCTGGCCCTGCGCAGCGAGCCCGAGCTGCTGACGGTAGTGGCTGCCGACATCTGCGCCGTGCAGGAGCGGGATCCGGCGGTCGACCTCTTCTCCACCCCGCTGCTTTACCTCAAGGGGTTCCATGCCCTGCAGGGCTATCGGGTCGCCAACTGGCTGTGGCGGCAGGGGCGCCGCTCGCTGGCCCTCTATCTGCAAAACCAGATCTCGGTGGTGTTCGGGGTAGATGTGCACCCGGCCGCCCGTATCGGCAAGGGGATCATGTTCGACCACGCCACCGGCATAGTGGTGGGCGAGACGGCAGTGATTGAAGATGATGTCTCCATCCTGCAGAGCGTGACACTCGGTGGTACCGGCAAGGAGAGTGGCGATCGCCATCCCAAGATCCGCGAAGGTGTGATGATAGGGGCGGGCGCCAAGGTGCTCGGCAATATCGAAGTGGGTGTGGGCGCCAAAATTGGCGCGGGCAGCGTGGTGATCAACCCGGTGCCGCCTCATACCACGGTCGCTGGTGTACCTGCCAAGATCGTCGGCCGTCCGGAGTGCGACAAGCCTTCACTGGATATGGATCAGTGTCTCTGATCTCCCGGCCGGAGTAGTCGATGGCCAAACGTTGGTCGGGTTATCTGATTTTGGGGATGTGGCTGCTCAACTTGCTGCATCTCTATCTGGGACTCTCCCCCTGGCCTGCGGCCATGGCGGCCTGGGGGGCATCACTGCTCACCTGGCCCTGGCTGGTGGGGGCCGCCAAGCGGCAGGCGCTAGCCCTTTATGGCGCGGCGCTGTTGCTGCTCATCTTCTCCTGGTGGCAGGGGGCGACCCTCACCGCCGGTGACTGGTTGTTGCCCAACATCAATATGCTCACCATGTTTGCCGCGGTGAGCACTCTCAACCTCGCCACCTCCGGCTTGCTGACCGGCACCACCTCCTGGACCGGGCGTAAAGGCCTGTGGAGCACCATGGCCAGCCTCAATCTGCTGGGGGCCGTCATCAACCTCTCGGTGCTGTTTATCATTGGCGATCGACTGGAGCGCAATGACACCCTGGAGCGGCGTCAGGTGATGGTGCTGAGCCGGATCTTCTGTGCCGCCGCCTTCTGGTCACCCTTCTTTGTCGCCATGGCGGTGGCGCTCACCTATGCGCCGGGCTTGCAGCTCTCCCATATTTTGCCGTTCGGGATCCTCGCCGCCTTGCTGGCGATGGGACTGACCGCCTGGCAGGTGGAGCGGATCGGAGTGGCCGACTTTGCCGGTTATCCGCTGCGGCTGCAGACCCTGGGGTTGCCGGTCACCTTGGCGCTGCTGGTACTGCTCATCAAGCAGATCTGGCCCCAGCTTGGCATTCTGGCGGTGATCGCGCTGGTGGCCCCGCTGTTGGCACTGCTCTTTATGCCGAGGGTCGGGCGCAAGGCGGCCCTCAAGCGGCAGGTGGTGGAGCGCTTCCCCGCCATCGGTGGTCAGCTGGTGCTGTTTCTGGGGGCCGGTTTACTGGCGGCAGGGATCAACAGTGCGCTGTCGGTCATCGATCTTGGTGCCGGTCACGGCCTGCCGCTGTTCAACCACTTTGGCTGGCTTGAAGCGTCCCTCACTCTGCTGCTGATCCTGCTGGTGGCCATCGTCGGGGTACATCCGCTCATCAGTATCTCCGGGCTGGCGCCGCTGCTCTGGCCGCTGGCACCGGATCCCAGCCTGCTCGGCATGTGTTTCCTGCTGGGATGGGGGCTTGCCACCGGCACCAGTCCGCTCTCCGGATCCAATCTGGCGCTGGCCTCCCGTTATAACCTCAGTGCCGGGCTGATCCTGCGCTGGAACCTGCTCTACGGCCTGCTGATGTATGTGGTCGCCTGTCTGTTGCTGGGGGCTTATATTGCCTTGCATGGATAACGGCGGCGCCGTCAGGAGGGGGCAAATGATGCGCGGGCGGCGGGGTCTTTTACGCACGGTTCAGTGTGTTGTCGCGGCTCTGGCGCAGGATGCGAGAAAAATAGACGCATATTTAGACAATACATCTATGGAAGGCGCATTTTACAGCGCACTGGCTTGTTTGTGCCGATGCGCTCGGGGTATGCTGGCTTCACGCGCTTGAATCGCCCTCTGTGGGGCATCGCAATTGAACAAACAGGTATGCATATGTCACTAGAAGTCCTTGAGCAACTCGAATCCAAAGTACAATCCGCCGTCGACAACATCTCCCTGCTGAAGATGGAGCTGGACGAGCTGAAAGAGCAGAACAGCAAGCTGCAAGACGAGAACCATCAGCTGCGCAACGAGCACACTGCATGGCAGGAGCGTCTGCGTGCCCTGCTGGGCAAAATGGATCAGATGGGCGAAACCATCTAATTCATCGCCTTCAGGCAGAATTGAAAACGGGCCGCTCCATGAGCGGCCCGTCTGTTTTTGGCGGGATGGGAATTACAGCGCCAGCAGTTGCTTGACCGTCTTCTCGATGCCGTCCGCCGCTTCGACTATGTTGTTGGCCAGCATGTAGGCGGGGGTGGAGATCACCTTGCGCTCCTGATCCACCACGAATTCGTTGACCGGGCAGTTGAGATGGCTGCCACCCATCGCCTCGATGGCGTTGGCGGTACCCTCGTCATGGCCGATGGTCGCCAGCGTCCCGGCACCATAGATCAGCGGGATCATGGCGGGTGCGATGCAGATATAGGCGGCCGGTTTGTTGGCTTTGGCAAAGCTCTGGCACGCTTTCAGCACATCGGGCTGGATCTGGCACTCGGCTCCTTTGATAGCGAAGTCGCACAGGTTTTTGGCCGCGCCAAAGCCGCCGGGCACCAGCAGCGCGTCGTAATCGGCCGCATCCAGCTCGGCCACATCCTTTATCTGGCCACGACAGATGCGGGCCGCTTCGACCAGCACATTGCGGCTCTCTCCCTCGCTCACTTCACCGGTCAGGTGGTTGATGACATGGAGCTGCGCCACGTTCGGAGCGAAGCACTGGACGGCGGCTCCCTGACGGGCCAACGCCAGCAGGCTGATGACGGCCTCGTGGATTTCGGCCCCGTCAAAGACACCGCAGCCACTCAAAATCACGGCCACTTTTTTCATGGCAAACTCCTCGTTGTTGAAAATGTGAGCCAGGATGGATTGTTGTACTTTTGTATGGTTATCGCTCGCCCTCCGCTGGTCAAGTCATCTTGCTGTGCTAGGATTGTTTCGTTTTGGATCCTGCCGTACCTACTCCCTTAAATCTTTTTCCACATTGATCGAGATCATTCTAACTGTCTTGCGATCGGTTTTTACGATCTCAACGCATTGTTTTTAATGGCTTTTTATATTTCTATGCACAGTTTTATCACTGTGTGCTCTGATGCGCCCCATTTTTGAACACAGAGTTATCCACAGACTGAGTCCCTTTATCAGGCGCTGTGTGCTGTTGCTGCGCCCCTTGGTGTGAGGGGGGCCCTGTGGCATCCTAGCGGCTGTTTATCTCTGGCAGGACGATTTCATGGCCCCTAGCAACCCCCTTATTCTGGTCGACGGCTCCTCGTATCTTTACCGCGCCTTCTTCGCCTCCCAGCAGGCTGATCTGCGCACATCGACCGGTTTGCCGAGCGGCGCCGTCCGTGTCATGGCCAACATGATGCGCAGCCTGCGCAAGCAATATCCTGACTGTCATGTGGCCGTGGTGTTTGATGCCAAGGGCAAGACCTTCCGCGACGACATCTATCCCGAGTACAAGGCGACCCGCGCCAGCATGCCGGACGATCTGCGCAGCCAGGTCGCCCCGATCCACCAGATGATCAAGGCGATGGGCTTCCCCTTCCTGATGGTGGATGGGGTGGAGGCCGACGACGTGATCGGCACCCTGGCCCGTCAGGCGACCGAGAAGCAGCTGCCGGTGCTGATCAGCACCGGTGACAAGGATATGGCACAGCTGGTCTCCGACCATGTCACCCTGATCGACACCATGAAAGATGTGAAGACCGATCGGGAAGGGGTGATCGAGAAGTTTGGCGTACCGCCCGAGCTCATCATCGACTATCTGGCCCTGATGGGTGACAAGGTCGACAACATTCCCGGTATGACCGGTGTCGGCGAGAAGACCGCACTGGCCCTGCTGCAGGGGATTGGCAGCATCGACGAGATTGCCGCCAACCTCGACAAGGTGGCCGCGCTCGGCTTTCGTGGCTCCAAGGCGTTCGCCGACAAGTTCCGCGAGCAGGAGGAGCAGGTTCGTCTCTCCTATCGACTGGCGACCATCAAGACCGACGTCGAACTGGAACAGAGTCTGGAAGAGCTGTTGCTCAAGCCGGTCGACAAGGAGTCCCTGCTGGCGGTCTATCGCGAATACGAGCTGCGCAACCTGATCAAGGAGCTGGAATCCGGTGGTGAAGAGGGGAGCGAGAGCGCCGGACAGGACGAAGCTGGCGATGAGAGCGCCGCTCCGGTTGCCGCCATCGAAACCGACTACCGCTGCATTCTGGACGAAGCCGAGTTTGACGGCTGGCTGGAACAGCTGAAAGCGGCACCGTTGTTTGCCTTCGATACCGAAACCACCAGTCTCGACTATATGGAGGCGCGTATTGTTGGCGTCTCCTTCGCGGTTGAGCCGGGCAAGGCTGCTTATGTGCCGTTTGGCCACGACTATCTGGGGGCACCGGTACAGCTGAGCGAGGCCGTGGTGTTGGGCAAGCTCAAACCGCTGCTGGAAGATCCGACCCGTCTCAAGGTGGGGCAGAATCTCAAGTACGATCGCAACGTGCTGCTCAACCACGACATCGACCTGCAGGGCATCGCCTACGACACCATGCTGGAATCCTACGTGCTCAACTCCACCGCCAGTCGTCACGATATGGATTCGCTGGCCAAGCGTTATCTCGGAGTCGAGACCACCTCCTTTGAAGATATCGCGGGCAAAGGGGTGAAACAGCTCACCTTTAACCAGATCGAGCTGGAGCAGGCCGCTCCCTATGCGGCGGAAGATGCCGATATCACCCTGCGTCTGCACCAGACCCTGTGGGGTCAGCTGGAGGCCGTGCCGGGTCTCGCCAAGGTATTCAGTGAGATCGAGCTGCCGCTGCTGCCGGTATTGGCGCGGATGGAGTTGCTCGGCACCACCATCGATCCCAAGCTGCTGCACCAGCAGAGCCAGGAGATCGAGCTGCGCTTGGCGGAGCTGGAGAAGCAGGCCCATGAGCTGGCCGGGCAGGAGTTCAACCTCTCCTCGCCCAAGCAGCTGGGGGAGATCCTCTTCACCAAGCTGGGCCTGCCGATCATCAAAAAGACGCCGAAGGGGGCACCGTCCACCGCAGAAGAGGTGCTGGCCGAGCTGGCGGAGACCTACGAGCTGCCGCAACTGCTGATGGAGCACCGTGGGCTGGCCAAGCTCAAGTCCACCTACACCGACAAGTTGCCGCTGATGATTAAGCCGCAGACCGGGCGGGTACACACCTCCTATCATCAGGCGGTAGCGGCTACGGGCCGTTTGTCATCATCTGATCCCAACCTGCAGAACATCCCGGTGCGCAACGAGCAGGGGCGCCGGATCCGTCAGGCCTTTATTCCTAGCGCCGGTTACAAGCTGGTGGCGGCGGACTACTCCCAGATCGAACTGCGCATCATGGCGCACCTCTCCGGTGATAAGGGGCTGCTGACCGCCTTTGCCGAGGGCAAGGACATCCACAAGGCGACCGCCGCCGAGGTGTTCGGCGTGGCGCTCGATGCGGTCACCACCGATATGCGCCGCAGTGCCAAGGCGATCAACTTCGGCCTCATCTATGGCATGAGTGCCTTCGGTCTGGCCAAGCAGTTGGGGATTGGCCGCGCCGAAGCGCAGAAGTACATGGACCTCTACTTCGAACGCTACCCGGGCGTGCTGGAGTATATGGAGCGTACCCGTCAGCAGGCGGAAGCCCAGGGCTATGTCGAGACCCTGTTTGGTCGTCGCCTCTATCTGCCGGATATCAAGTCCCGCAACGCCGGTCTGCGCAAGGCTGCCGAACGGGCCGCCATCAACGCCCCGATGCAGGGCACGGCCGCCGATATCATCAAGCGCGCCATGATCAACGTGGACAGCTGGATCCGCGGTATCGAGGATGAATCGATCCGCATGCTGATGCAGGTACACGATGAACTGGTGTTCGAGATCCGCGAAGAGAAGCTGGAGGAGTACACCGCCATCATCAAGGAGAAGATGTCGGCCGCAGCCGAACTGCATGTGCCGCTGCTGGTTGAAGCGGGTACCGGTGACAACTGGGATCAGGCTCACTGATTTCCGGTCAGCCGTTCTGCACGGTTATATAGCTATATAAGAAGCGAAGCCCGGCATTATGCCGGGCTTCCTGTTTCTGCCAGCCCTATCAGGTCTCTTGCAGATACTCATCCTTGAGCAGCACATAATTGTCGGCCGAGGTCTTGAGGAAGGCGATCTCGGCGGGCTTGAGCGGGCGAGCCTGTTTGACGGGATTCCCTATATATAGAAAGCCCGACTCGAGTCGCTTGCCCGGTGGCACCAGCGAACCTGCGCCGATCATCACATCATCTTCAACCACGACGCCATCAAGCAGAATGGCACCCATGCCGACCAGCACCCGGTTGCCGATGGTGCAGCCGTGCAGCATCGCCTTGTGACCCACAGTGACATCTTCACCGATCAGCAGCGGATAGCCGGTCGGGTTGCTGGTGCTCTTGCGAGTCAGGTGCAGCACAGTGCCGTCCTGAATATTGCTGCGGGCGCCGATGCGGATATGGTTCACATCCCCCCGTGCCGCCACCATGGGCCAGATGCTGGCATCATCGGCCAGTTCGATATCGCCCACCAGTGTCGCGCAGGGATCTACATACACCCGTTTGCCCAGTTGCGGGCATTTTCCCTTATAGGGTCTCAGTCGCAAGTCCATCTTGGCCTCCATGTTTTCGGCCATTCTAGCAATCTGGAACCGGTTTCTGTGGATAAGTTTGTATAAAAGCTGTGCCTAGATATGAATAACTAAAAAAGTGCGGTTTTTTGCAATTTTATTGCCGATAAGGGGTTGCCAGAAAGAATCTGTTCCCTATAATGCGCCTCCATCGACAGGGCAAGCGGCAACGCAGAAAGCCAAGTCGGTAACCTCGAAAAGCCTTTGAAAATAAGGCTTGACTCGAGAAGGCGGTTGAGTAGAATTCCACTCCCGCAGCAACACACTGTTGCGTCGCTCTTTA
>NZ_JBFODM010000045.1:0-4144 GCF_040908325.1 Aeromonas sp. R4-1 | reverse complement strand
GGTCAACTCACTTCTCCTCTTTCTCATCGATTCTCCCTTCAGTGACAGCCGGTGAGCGTTGTGCATCAGCCGGTCCAGGATCGCATCTGCCAGGGTGTTGTCACCCAAGCTCGCGTACCACTCTTCAGTTGGCAGCTGACTGACTACTACCGTCGAGTATTTCCCGTACCGATCATCCATGATCTCCAGCAGGGCGTTGCGCTGCTCGGCATTCACCGCTTCCAGTCCCCAGTCATCGAGGACCAGTAGCTCTATCCTGGCCAGTTGACCCAGCAGTCTGGCGTAACTGCCATCTACCTTGGCCTGGCTCAGCTCAAGTAGCAGACGCGGCAGCCGGTAGTAACGAGTGCTATGCCCTTGCTGACAGGCTTGGTAGCCCAGCGCACAAGCCAGGTAGGTTTTTCCACAGCCACAGGGGCCGGTAATGAGCAGGTTCTGGCCTCGGCGCAGCCACTCTCCTTGGGCCAGGTTTGCAACCTGTGACCGCTCCAGGTTGCGTGCAGACTGGTAGTCCACCTCTTGCACCGTGGCTTGGAGTTTGAGCCGCGCCTGCTTGACTAGCCGAGCTTGTTTACGTTGCTCCCGGCTCAGTTGTTCGTGTTCGACCAGCAGGCTTAGACGCTCGATGAAGGGCAGCCCTTCGTAGGTACTGGCCTGTTCCAGTTGTTGTTGCACTGCATCCGCCATGCCGGTCAGTTTCAGGTTTCTCAGGCGGGTCAGGGTTTGTTGGGTCATGGGGCGTATCCTCTTTAGTGGAAGCTCTGGGGGCCACGGATGTTCTCGTGCTCTTGCGGTAACTCTGGGTAGCTCAGCGGGCTTTCGGGCAGTTGGTCGCGGCCACTGGTCAGCACCGACTTGAGCTGTTTGAGTCGCACCAGTCCTTCCCGATTAGCCAACTGACAGCAGGCCTCGACCCGTGATGGCGGATACTCCCGGCTAAGACTCAGTAGCCCCAGGCAGAGTCGGTATGCCTGCTCGACATGGGCTTTCTCTTCCAGCCGTTCGCTCACCCAGCACAAGGTGCCCGGTCCGATATCAGCAGCCCACTGCTTGAGACGGCCTGGCGTCCAGCGTTGCTGCTTGCTGTGGCGTTCCGGCATGTGCTCCGGGATCGTGCTCATCCCCGGGATGGTTTTACGCGGATGGCTCGCGACCAGCTGTTGCTGGTGATAGACCTGAAGCAAAGTGTCGCCAGCATGGAGCTCCAGTTGCTGGCCCACATACTGGTGTGGCACCGAGTAGTGGTGCTGCTCATAGCTGACGTGATAGTCGATGTTGACCTTGACCGTTTTGATGGCGACATAGCGATAGGGATGCACCGGCAGTGGTCCCAGCGCCGGGCGGTCCAACTGCTCAAACGCCTCGCGCCGGTTACCGGGCAGTTGCTTGAACGGGCGCTCGTTGAGTTCGTCCAGCAAGGCCCGGATGCACTGGTTGAGCTCGGCCAGCGAGAAAAAGGTCTGGTGGCGCAAGCGGGCGAGGATCCAGCGCTCGACGATCTGCACACCCACCTCAGCCTTGGCTTTATCCTTGGGCTTGTAAGGGCGAGCTGGCATCACTGCCACCTGATAGTGCTCGGCCAACTGCTGGTAGCTGGGGTTGAGCTCGGGATCGTATCGGCAAGCCTTGCTGACACCGCTTTTGAGGTTGTCGGGGATCAGCAGTGCAGGTGTACCGCCGAAAAACTCAAAGGCACGGACATGGCTTTGCAACCAGTCCGGCAGTGACTGTGACCAGGTAGCCTCGGCAAAGGTGTAGTTGGACGCACCAAGCACGGCGACAAAGATCTGGGCCTGACGGACCTCCCCCGTGGAGGGCGAGGCGATGGGCACCGTGGGCCCGCAGTAGTCGATAAAGAGCTTTTCCCCCGCCTTGTGGATCTGGCGCATGGAGCGCTTTTGCAACTGACACCAGGATTTGTAACGGTCGCAGAACTGGGAGTAGCTGTAACAGCTGTTGGGATAGCGCTGGGTGTACTCCTCCCAGAGCAGTTGTTTGGAGACCCCCTTACGCTTGAGCTCCTGATGGACAGAGGGCCAATCCGGTACAACATGGCGGGCCGAGATGGTGGTATCGGCCTGCGGATAGAACAGGGCCGCCAGTTGGCCATCATCAAGCTGGCTAGGTAAGGGCCAGGTCAGGCCGAGCGTCTGGGCACTTTTGAGGAGTTTCTGGATGGAGCCAACGCTGACCTTGGTGCAGCAACTTATCTGGCGAACAGAGAGGTCAGCTTCCAGCCGCAGTCGCAGCACTTCACGAATTTTACGCATTGCAATCCTCTTGGCAGACATAGGCTCTTCCCTGGCAAAAGGGAGAGCGTATCAAAGGTTGTTAAATCAATGCGTTAAGGATGATTCCGGTGAATGTGAACAGTGATTCCGGGATGTTGAACACTGTTTCCGGAAAGGAGGAGCAAAGTGTTCAGGTTGAGCCGGAATGAGCGTTCACATTGGTCCGGAAATGGTGTTCACGTTGAACCGGAATCGGTGTTCATGATCGGCCGGAATATGCAGACTGATGCACAATGGGGGCTTATCGAGCCCTGTTTCCTTCTCGAAGCCTGATCGGGCGCCCTACCCGTGAAACGCGCCAAGTGCTCGATGGCATTCTCTGGATACTCCACACCGGAGCTCCTTGGCGAGACCTTCCAGAACGTTTCGGACCATGGAATTCGGTCTACAACACCTTCCGGCGTTGGCAGGATGCAGGCCGGATTGATGCCATTCTGGAAGCGCTGCAACTCAAGCTCAATGAAGAAGGGCTCATCGATTTCGACCTGTGGTGCCTGGACGGCTCCAATGTCAGAGCATCCAAAGATGCTGCCGGTGCACGTAAAAAAACACCTCAATGAATCAAGCCCTTGGCCGTTCGCGGGGAGGTTTCGGCAGCAAAATTCACTTGGTCACGGACGGTCATGGCTTACCACTGAGCTTCTGCCTGTCACCGGGGCAATCAGCAGAAATCAGCTATGCAACAAGCGCGTTGGCCATGGCGAGGATACCAACGTCATCAGGTCGCTACCGAACACGGCCAGCGCATCTTGCCGCAGACAAGGCCTATAGCAGCAAAGCCTTTCGAGCCGAGCTACGGCGGAGAAGGATAAAAGCGGTCATTCCGCAACGCAGCGACCAGCAACGGCGCCATAAGGGGCGTCCATTGGTACTGGACAAGGTGCATTACCGCAGGCGCAATGTCGTGGAGCGGTGCTTCGGTTGGTTGAAGAAGTTTCGCCGGTTTTCAACGAGATATGAAAAGCTAGCCAAGAGTTTTGCAGCCTTTATCAAACTGGCATTCTGCCTTCGCTACTTGCGCGAGTTATGTGTGGACAGAAAACCAGCATTTTGAGAACACAGCCTAGTTTTATTCGACCATCCTAGCAAAAAGCCATTCCGCAGTTAACTTGTTTGTCATTAATGAACTAACCTCATATCATCAAGTCTCCCAGTTTTTGCATCTGGATGTTTCACGATGGTCAGAGTCATTTTTCAAGCCAAGGTACATACCTCCGTTGATTCAGGCGGGTGGGTCGAAGTCCCACATTTATGCTTGCAACACTGCGTTATAGAGGACTTTAAGGCTCACCCTCGCTGGAGAAGATCCATCTCATCTTTAGAGCTGGATGAGATTCTCGAACAGCACACCACTAGGTTGTTTGGGGAGGCCAGGCGATTAGATCTGAACACTGTGCCTGAAGGTGTCTCTGTAGATGTGTTCGGGGCTTTGGCTATTGTTACTATAAATTTGATGCAGTGTGACACATACCATTGAAAATATAATATATTCAGACACTTATGGCTTTAAAGCTCAGGCCATCGTCTTCATCGTAGACAAACCTTAACGTTCAGATTGTATGAACGGTAGTAAGTAGTTATCGAGCAAGTCGTCCTGAGGGGGCTCGTTCAGGTTCGAGGAGGGTGATCACAATGATGGGCTCATTTAAAGCTTTCTGGTATGGTTAGCCCATCAGATTTTTTCAGACAGGATGTCGGTGTAATGAGTGATAAAACCCAGTGGAAAACATAGTCATTGATTTCCCGCATGCGTCTTGGGTTAGGGAAGGTGCGAATAAGCGGGGAAATTCTTCTCGGCTGACGCAGTCATTTCATTTCTTCATGTTTGAGCCGATTTTTTCTCCCGTAAA
Organism: Aeromonas sp. R4-1; assembly: GCF_040908325.1. NCBI lineage: Bacteria > Pseudomonadati > Pseudomonadota > Gammaproteobacteria > Aeromonadales > Aeromonadaceae > Aeromonas > Aeromonas sp. R4-1. Next base: position 3 of record NZ_JBFODM010000045.1, on the reverse strand, counting down.
TGC
>NZ_JBFODM010000044.1:0-6459 GCF_040908325.1 Aeromonas sp. R4-1 | reverse complement strand
GTCACTTCACCAGACATTGAAAATCAAAAATTGTTTTTGATGCTCGATGCTGTGAGTGCCCACACAGATTGCTTGATTCAAATTGTTAAAGAGCGACGCAACAGTATGTGTTGCTGCGGGAGTGGAATTCTACTCAACCGCCTTCTCGAGTCAAGCCTTATTTTCAAAGGCTTTTCGAGGTTATCGACTTGGCTTTCTGCGTTGCCGCTTGCCCTGTCGATGGAGGCGCATTATAGAGATCCAGGTCACATTGGCAAGCTTTTGCCGCAATAAAATTGCAAAAAAGTGCAATTTATTAGTTATTCATATCAACACACAGCCTTTATACAGACTTATCCACAGGCAGGGGTAAAATGCGGGGTTTTGTCTCCGGATAAGCGCCTCACAAGGGAACAGGCACTCATCCATCATCACCGCACTGTCGCGTCTAACGCGCAGCGCCCTCGACATCTTCTATATAAGAAGGCGTATGAGGCATATATAGAAGTGCTTATCCCAATCCAGCCTCTTTGACCCAGCACGCTATCAGCTCGCTGGCAGGAAGATCCCTGCAACCCGTTACATTCTGGCCAGCCCAGAGCGGAGAGAAGCCACTGTCCCCCGCCTTCTCGGCGGCAGCACGCAGCGGTGCCAGTGCGCCACTGGCATAGGGGAAGTGAGGGGCAAGATCCGAGAGCGGGCCCAACTCAAGCATCAGACGGTTGACGATCCCCCGCGCCGGACGGCCACTGAACAAATTGGTCAGTGCCGTCTGCTGGCCCTCTGGTGAATGGATGTCGGCGCGATGCAGCGCCGAGGTGGTCGCTTCATGGCAGCAGAGAAAAGCAGTGCCCATCTGCACGGAGCTCGCCCCCATTGCCAGCGCGTTGGCGATCCCCTTGCCATCGACGATACCGCCAGCGGCAATCACCGGCAGATCGGTTGCCGCGAGGATTTGCGCCAGCAGGGTCAAGGTGCTCTGCTGCAAGGCGAGATCATCAGAGAGGAAATGACCGCGATGACCACCCGCCTCCAATCCCTGAGCGATGATGGCGTCGGCACCGTGCTGAGCAAGCCAAATAGCCTCCGCCACCGTGGTAGCACTGGCAAATACCTTGGCCCCCGCAGCCTTCACCCGGGCAAGCAGCTCGGGGGCGGGCAAGCCGAAGTGAAAGCTAACCACCGCCGGTCTGAACTCGGCCACCATGGCGGCATGCTCCTCATTGAAAAGTGCACGGCTTGGCGCCATCGTGACCGCTGGGGGAAGTATGCCGAACTCGGCGTAGTAGGGAGCAAGGCGCTGCTGCCAACTGGCCAGAGCAACGGGATCCGGTTCCCCTTGCCGATGGCAGAAGAAGTTGATGTTAAATGGCCCAAGGCCGCTTTGGGAAAGGCACTCCAATTCGCCGCGCAGCTCCGCTGGCGTGAGCATGGCGGCAGGCAAGGAGCCCAAGCCGCCCGCTCGGGTTACGGCCAGCGCCAGCTCGCTGCCCTGCACACCGGCCATCGGCGCCTGAATGATGGGATATCGCATCCCCAGTTCGGTAAAGAGGCTCATCCATTCACCCCGTTTGTCGCATCCGCCGCCAGATGTGCGCGGGCCAGTGCGATGGCACCGTCGATGGCACTGCGGGCCTTCGGGCTGTTCTGCCAGCAAGTCGAGCCCAGCATGCTGGCCACCAGCTGGACGATATGGGTGGTGTCGGCCTCGGCCAATCCGGTCAGGGTATGGTAGCCCAGCTGTTCGAGCCGCCCGATAACGGTCGGCCCTACCCCTTTCACCCCGAGCAGCATTGCCCGCTCTTGCGGGCCAAACCGGTTGTTGCCATCCATCTGCCAGACTCCTTTCTGATAACCGTGGTTACACATCAGGCCCGCAAGGGGCCCGATGAAGAGAGTGGAGGCTTAACGCACGCTGCGCAGCAGGAAATCCGGCTGACCGCAGGAGCGGCGCTCGCGCTTTTGCATCTCGGCGGAGCAGGTGACCGCATCTGTCCCCTCTTTATTGACGCAGATGTAGATCTCCCGCAGGAAGCGGCCACCATCGGCGCAAGCCACCGTGATGTTGTCGGGGGCTAGCCACTCGTTGGCGCTCGCCAGATCGGCTTTAAGCTGGAAGGAGCTCTTGCGCAGCGGCTCTTCAGGGGATTGATAAGCCACCGGGATCTTCACCTTCTGGCGCAGGTCGCTTGCCAGCTGATGGAAGTCCTGCTGGCTCAAGCCGGAGCAGGTACCGTGCTTCTCCCACTCATGGCGATAGAGGAAACGGCTGGGGTAGAGGTCGGCAAACTCGCTCTCCATATCGGGATTGAGCCGTTCGCGAGTACAGTTGCTGGGGTAACCGCGATCGTACTGGGGCCAAAGACCGTGCAGCACAAAGCCCAGCTTGCGGGAACACTGGTCCCGATCGGCCGGTTTGACGGCGCAATGCTCGGGCGACCAGGAGAGCGCCATGGCGTAATAGTCAAACTCCCCCGCCTCCCCTTTGGCCTGCACGGCCGAGGAGAGCAACAAACCACCCGCCAACAGGGCAATCATCTTCTTCATCTTTATACCTCCACCTAACGCGACTCGGGATGAAAGCCATGCTCCCATATTCTGGCGGCGGGAAACAGCCATGCTGAGACGCCGCGCGACAAGGGTCAGACCAGTCAGGGGTTTCACCAGAGGGCGAGCAGGGGTAAGCTGACCGACCGGTAGGCTCCTCGTCCACCACCAGATAATCCCTCTTGGCAACCACAGGATGTAACATGATCCGCAAGAATCCCTCCGGCCATCTGCCTGTCATCGACGAATCCGCCTATATCGACAAGACCGCCATCATCTGCGGCAAGGTGATCATCAAAGAGAATGTCTTCGTTGGCCCCTACGCGGTGATCCGCGCCGACGAGGTGGATGAGAGTGGAGATATGGAACCCATCGTCATCGGTGCCAACTCTAATATCCAAGATGGCGTAGTGATCCACTCCAAATCCGGCGCTGCCGTCACCATCGGCGAATACAGTTCCATCGCTCACCGCTCTATCGTGCATGGGCCATGCGAAGTGGGGAACCGGGTCTTTATCGGTTTCAACAGCGTGCTGTTCAACTGCCATGTCGGTGACGGCGCCGTGGTGCGCCACAACTCGGTGATCGATGGCTGCGATCTGCCGCCAGAGTTCTACGTTCCCTCCACCACCCGCATCAACCATCAGAGCGATCTGACCCATATCCCGCGGGTTTCGGTAGATGCTGCCGAGTTCTCCGAGGACGTGGCACACACCAATATCGATCTGGTCAAAGGGTACAAGGCGCTCTCCAACGAGTTCTGATCCCTCTGTATTCCCAGAGAACAAAACGGGCGCCGAGGCGCCCGTTGCTGTTTCTATCTCTACTTATATATATGCGGGTCAGGAGCACTTCTTCTATATGTGCGGGTCAGGAGCACTTCTTCAGGCTGATATGCCAGTTGGCACCGGATTGCACCTGATGCTTGGCAGCGAAGCTGTCCATGTTCAGCGCCACCGACACCTGCAGCAGACTGTTGAGGTAGACCAGCGGCTGACCTTCCGGCACATCACCGAAACTGCTGACGTAAGGGGCCTTGCCGTCATATTTGACCACATCCCCTTCACGGATCTTGATGCAGGCGTTATCCCCCTTGTTGATCCCCGCCTTGGTCAGCAAGGCATCGTCGATATTGGTCCAGACGTTGCCGTACTGCACATCGAGGATCGGGATGGTGCCCTTGAGGGTGCCATCTTTCTCGGCTACTGCAGGCTGATAGGGGATCTTAACCACTTCGGCAGGCAGCAGCGGGCCCACCTGCTCATAACTGATGGCGCCGGAGGCGAGCCGTGCGCCGGTATAGGCGTACACATCGCGGCCATGGAAGGTGTAGGACTTCTCGGAACCCTTGAGGCGGTTGAGTTTCTCATCGATCTGGCGCACCGCATCGATGCCGAAGTGCTCGGCCACCAGAGTCAGGGTGCCGTTGTCCGGGGTCACGATGTAGTGGCCGCTCCTGGTCTTGAGCACTACTGATTTGCGCTCGGTGCCGACACCGGGATCCACCACGCTGACAAACACAGTCCCCTTGGGCCAATACTGCAGGGTCTGGTAGAGGCGGTAGGAGGCTTCCCAGATGTTGTAAGCCGGGATCTCGTGGGTCAGGTCATAGAGCGGCAGGGTGCGATCCACCCCGAAGGCAACCCCCTTCATGGCCGACACGGCGCCATCTTTGAGACCAAAATCGGTCTGGATCACTAGCGCTTCGTTGGCGACGGCGATGCCACTAGCCAGCATGAGGGCGAGCGCGATGGCGCGGGGAGCGGTGCGAATATCCATATCTGAACTCCTGAATCATCTGAGGATAACGAAACAGCGACAGCCATTTAGACATCCAGACTGCCACTAATGGATTTTTTTGCAAGGGGTTTGCAACAAAGTGAGGGACGACTCGCAGAAATTGTGCTCGCCAAACGTCGGCGGCGGGGGTATCAAAGGCAGAATGGGAAAACGTTTACAATACAGGGGCTCAGCACCATGACACAACCCGTACCGGAGATGATGACACTGCTACTGGAGATTGGTGAACAGAGCAGTCAGCTCTGGCTGAGCCAGCCAGATGCGGCTCCGTCACGCTACCCGCTGGCCTTTGGCACCCACGCCATCCAGCCAGGACCGTTTCGCCACGCGCCGCCCACCCCGCTCGAACTGGAGCGGGCCATCATGGTGGTGGAGGATGAGCTGATGCGCATCGCCCCGCAGATCCCGCCCGGCTTGCAGCTGACCCTGCGCAGCCAACCCTCACTGGCCGAAGCGCTGGGGGACAACCAGCTCGACCGGGATCTGGTGGAGCAAGCCTTTGGCCAGCTGGCCGCCATGGCGGAAGGGGATCCCCTCGCCGCCAGCTTGCTGCCCCGCGACGAGCACTTTGCCGCCGTGCTGCTGATCGTCAGGGAGTGGCTGCACCATCTGGCCAGTGAGAGCGTGCTGATCGTAGAGTAGTGTCATGGCTGATGCCCCTTGCACTGCAGACTCGCGGTAAAACAGAAGCGCGGCGACGAGGCCCTGCGCCACCGCCATGCGCGGCATGCAAAACCGGGAGCTATGCACCCTTGCTCATCATCGCCTTCTGCCGCTCCCCCTGCTTCTGTTACCATCGCGGCCACGATCACTCACTGCATCGTGGCCGCAGGCCGCGATAACCCCGACTGGTGCCCTCTATGTCCATTGCCTCTTTTGCCGAATTGGCCCTCTCCCCCCGTCTGCAGCAGACCCTGAGCGAGCTCGGCTATGCCGCACCAACCCCCATTCAGGCCCGCGCCATTCCGGTCATTCTGGCGGGGCGGGATCTGATGGCGGGCGCCCAGACCGGCACAGGCAAAACCGCCGCCGTTGTGCTGCCGCTGCTGGAGCAGTTGCTACAACAGCCACAAGCAGAGCCCCGCCCGATCCGCGCGCTGGTGCTGGTGCCGACCCGCGAGCTGGCGGTGCAGGTCGCCGAGAGTGTGGCGCGCTACGGTCAAGGCACCGGTCTCACCAGCACCCAGGTCTACGGCGGGGTGAGTATCGCGGCGCAGGTAGCGGCGCTTCAAGCCGGGGTGGATATCCTGATCGCCACCCCGGGCCGCCTGCTCGATCATCTGCGACAGGGGGCGTTGAGTCTGGCGGCGCTGCGCCATCTGGTGTTTGACGAGGCTGACCGCATGCTCGACATGGGCTTTATGGACGAGATCAAGGCGCTGCTCAAACAGATCCCGGCGGATCGCCAGACCCTGCTCTTCTCCGCCACCTGCGATGACAACCTGTTTGCCTTGAGCAAGGTGCTGCTGCGCGACCCGGCGCTTATCGAGGTGGCGCCGCACAATACCACGGCAGCCGAGGTGGAGCAGCGGGTTTATACCGTGGATAGCGATCGCAAGCTGGCGCTGGTCGAACATATGCTGAAAGTGAAGGGGTGGGCTCCGGCGCTTATCTTCAGCCGCACCCGGCAGGGGGCCGACAAACTGGCCCAGCAGCTTGGCAAGGCGGGCATCAATGCGCTCGCCTTCCACGGCGATCTGTCGCAGAGCGCGCGGGAGAAGGTGCTGCTGGAGTTTCGCGCCGGCACCCTGCAGGCGCTGGTCGCCACCGACGTGGCAGCCCGCGGCCTCGATATCACGGATCTCAACTACGTGATTAACCTTGAGTTCCCGTTTGTGGCAGAAGATTACGTCCACCGTATCGGTCGCACCGGACGCGCCGGCAACAAGGGGCTCGCCATTACCCTGTTCAGCCCGGAAGATGCGCCCCTGCTGGAGAAGGTGGAAGCGGTGCTCGACACCCGTTTGCCCCAGCAGTGGTTTCCCGGTTTTGAGCCGGATCTCACCCGCTTTGAGCCCGAGCCGCGCCGCAACAGCAAGGCGGCCCAGAAGCAGCGAGCCAGAAAGCAGGCCCTCGCTGGCAGCAAGGGTGGCAAGGGCAAACGCTAAGCCGCCCAGCACCGCCAATAAAAAA
>NZ_JBFODM010000043.1:0-16361 GCF_040908325.1 Aeromonas sp. R4-1 | reverse complement strand
GAGCACCACAATTGCTCTGTTTTACGATATTCAATACGAACCGCCGGAATAGCGCCATATTCTCGACCGCATCCTCCATCGCTATCCTGGAAGCATCCTCGTTGAACACCACATCAAGAATGTAATGCTGGCTGTTCTCTATCCGCCAGTGCTGCCGTATATAGTGCCCTAGCAGCTTGTGCTTGGGGGATAACGAGCTGACATAGTAAGAGGTATCTACCGTTCCTTTTCCGTTGGCGCTGCGGTGACGCTCAACGGCAATGATGCTGCGGATTGTCGGCCATTTCTCCGTCAACTCTGGCGGTAATTTGGCTTTTAATTGAAACACATAACGCTCTTCCTGGCGGCCATGTCCACTCTCTTTGTGCTCGACGACAATCTTCTCTTTCTGGGCGTCAAACAGTGACTGGAATTGCGATTGAACCGCTTGATACAGCTTCGGTTGATTATTCTTGACCTGTACCACTACATGAGCCTTCTTCTCGCTGATTTTCTCCAGTGTCTCACGCTGACAATGCAACGCATCGAGTGTGACAACGGCTCCTTTTAGCTCAAGAATGTCCAGCATATCTTTGACGGTTTCGATTTCCCCCTTCTTGTTAGGGGTTGCTTTCTGGCTTAACACCAGCCCATTTTCGGTATCGTAAGCCGTGACCAACTGAAGCGCATCCTTGGCATTTCCCCGAAAGGAGCCGCGTAACACCTTGCCATCAAAGGCAATGATGGGTTTGCCCTGATGAGTGCGCTGTTCATTGACCCAGCACAGCAACGCTTCAAGCAAGGTATCGATGACAATGCAGCGCAGAATGCGGGCAACCGTGTGACGCCGCGGGATGCCGTTGGCAAAGGGGCGATGCTGACGGAGCCAATCGATCTTTGAATCGCCATAGGTTTCGATGTCATTCCAGCCCTCGGCACCACTCATGATGGCACTGATGACAAGGAACATGACATCAACCAGGTTATGTTTACGATTGATCTCAGAGCGAGTTTCTTCGACAAGGGTAAGGTGTTCAATCAACGTCATAGCGCGTGCCTCCTGCATGGAGACGCGATTAGATCACAGACGATCTGCCTGTTCAAATTTCATTAACAAAGTGCGATCCCGCCCTGAATAATTTTGAGGGGTGGCAAGAGCTCTATCTGAATAGCCGATGCGATACAAAACCAGTTGGTCACTACACTGCGATGTAGTATGAGGAGCTAGTGACAAGAACGATCTTTGACGCGATTTATTGTAACTGGTGTGGATGCACCACTGTGGTGCAAAACTCAAAGGCGTAGCCCGAACCGAACTACGATTGATTTATAGATAGGTAATAAGTAGGTGAATTCCTCGCTTCGCGAGAAGTAGGCCATACTTATCATCTGAGGCTCATAAGATATTTCATAATTGTCACTATTCAAATGTACGGTTTCTTTGTCTTATTATTCATGATACCTCTCCGTGTGCAATAGAAAGCATTTTTAACAACCATAGTCACATAGATTTATGCAACAAATATTTTCGTCCCATCACGGGACCTTGCTCAGAGAGAGTTATAGCTGTCAGTTACTCGTATAATCCCACCAATAGTAATTGGTGTGCATTATGTGCTGTGTGACTAAGGGGTATCACAGTAACCCTATGTAATATATAGCCTCTGTAACCTATGCTCCACTGCTGGCACAACAGCAGTTATGTTGCATTGAGGTAAATCAAATTTGATGGTCAGATTGTTCTGCCTGTAGTTCCCAATCGCAAACTGAATCTCGGTCACCAATAGTGGAGTGTGTTCTCAATTTTATAATTATTAGTATTAACAATGAGTTGGTGACTAGCCTACATAATCTATCTATGAAATAATTAGCTGTCTTTGGTAAGGTTAGTTTCTTATAGCTTGCAGTTAGTCGATGGTAAACCAGAAGATGATATCCATACCAAGGATAAGTTTACCTTCTATATGAAAGCAGGAACTCGCTAGGGCAATGGATTTCCATAATCAGAGTAATACAACGTCTAAAGGAAGGGCTGATGGAGCTGATCGATAATATTAACCGTTTGCTCGGTGACGATCTTAAACAAACCCTCAGACCTGGAGCTCGGCTGAAGATCGCAGCGACATGCTTTTCGATGTACGCCTTTGAGGCATTGAAAGCAGAACTTGAGGCAATTGACGAACTGGAGTTCATCTTTACTTCACCCACCTTTGTTGCCAACGAGGTCACGGACAAAATCCGTAAAGAACGAAAAGAGTTCCACATCCCCAAACACGACAGGGAGCGGAGTCTGTATGGCAGCGAGTTTGAAATCCAGCTACGCAACAAGCTAACCCAACGAGCTGTCGCCAAGGAGTGTGCTGATTGGATTAGGCGCAAAGCGGTGTTCAAAAGTAACCGTACTAAAGCGCCAATGCAGCAGTTTGCCTGTGTTCAAACCAAGGATACAGATACGGCTTATATGCCCTTACATGGTTTCACGGCGGTTGATTTGGGTTACCAGCAGGGCAATGCTGTATCCAACTTGGTCAACAAAATGGATGAAGCCCCTTTTACGACCACGTATCTCGGTCTGTTCAACCAGATTTGGAATGATCCTGAGCAACTAGAGGATGTAACAGCCCAGATTTGTGAGCATATGGCATCGGTGTATCAGGAAAATTCACCTGAGAGCATCTACTTCTTAATGCTGTATAACATCTTCAACGAGTTCCTTGACGATATTGATGAAGATGTACTGCCTAATGATCGCACCGGTTATCAGGACACCCTAGTTTGGAACAAGCTGTTCAACTATCAGAAAGACGCGGCCACCGGGATCATCAACAAGCTGGAGACCTACAGCGGCTGCATCCTTGCCGACAGCGTTGGACTTGGGAAAACATTCACAGCATTGGCCGTCATCAAATATTACGAGCTGCGTAACCGCTCTGTGCTGGTTTTGTGTCCAAAAAAACTGGCCGATAACTGGCTCAATTACAACCGCAACCTGAAGACCAACCTCTTCGCTCGAGATCGCTTCAACTACGACGTTTTATGCCACACCGATCTGTCCCGAACCAGTGGTGAGTCTTTCGGTACGTCACTGAATCGAGTCAACTGGGGCAACTACGATCTCGTTGTTATCGATGAATCGCATAATTTTCGTAACAACGATGCATATAAAGAAAAGGAAACACGCTACCAGAAGCTAATGCGTAAAGTGATTAGAGAGGGGGTGAAGACCAAGGTGTTGATGTTGTCGGCCACACCGGTCAACAACCACTTTGCAGATCTCCGCAACCAGCTAGCATTGGCCTACGAAGGCGACTCTGAAAATCTCAGTAAGAAACTGCGTACTAGCAAATCAGTGGAAGAGATCTTCCGTAATGCCCAAAAAGTCTTCAATGCGTGGTCAACACTGCCACCCGAAAAGCGCACCGCACGGGCCATTTTGGACTCGCTGGATTTCGACTTTTTCGAGTTGCTCGATAGTGTCACCATTGCTCGCTCACGCAAACATATCCAAACCTTCTACGATACCAAAGACATCGGCCAATTCCCTGAACGACTCAAGCCTTTATCGTTCCGTTGCCAGTTGACTGATATCCCAGACGTATTGGGCTTCAACGAGATATTCGAGCAACTTTCTCAACTTAAGTTGGCCATCTACACACCAGCCGCTTACCTGTTGCCAAGCAGAGTCCAGAAATACATTGACCGGTATAATGATCAATCTGGTGGTAAGCATGGCAACCTAAGTCTGGTTGGGCGAGAACAAGGCCTACAGGCATTGATGACAGTGAATCTGCTCAAACGGCTGGAGAGCTCAGTAGAGTCTTTCCGGTTGACGCTCCAATCACTGCGGAGCAACCACGATGCCATGCTCGCCCGAATTGCAGCATTCAACCGAACTGGCGCAGTTGCAACTGTGGGAGACCTTACCGACCTCCTGGATAGACTGGATGCCGAAGAAGACGAACTGCCGGCACTGAGCGAGGAAGCCGGGGAAATCGGCGGCAAGGTCAAGATCAGTCTTGCGGATATGGACCTGCTCTCCTGGGAACATGAACTCAAGCGGGATGTGCAGATCATTAGTGTGTTATTGGATGAAATGGGCAAGATCACGCCTGAGAACGATGTCAAGCTACAACATCTTAAGGCACACCTGCTGGATAAGATCGCCAACCCCATTAATCCCGGCAACAGAAAAGTTCTTATCTTCTCAGCGTTTGCTGACACCGCCGACTATCTATACGCCAACATTGCGCCCGAGATGCTTGCCCGTTTCACGATTCACACCGCCAAAGTGACTGGCAAAGGTGCACCTCAATCTACCATTAAGCACGGCGGACAACGACGCAACTATGACTTTCAGGAACTGCTAACCCTATTTTCGCCACGGTCCAAGGAAAAAGCGGTAGTGATGCCAGACGAACCTGCCGAGGTGGATCTGCTGATAGGCACAGACTGCATCTCGGAAGGACAAAACCTGCAAGATTGCGACTACCTTATCAACTACGACATTCACTGGAACCCGGTACGTATCATTCAGCGCTTTGGCCGGGTAGATCGGATTGGTTCACAGAACCGTTGCATCCAGTTGGTAAACTATTGGCCCGATATCTCGCTTGATGAATACATCAACCTCAAAGAGCGCGTTGAAAGCCGTATGATGATTGCCGATGTGACTGCAACAGGGGACGACAACGTCCTCTCAGCACAAGCCAACGATGTATCATATCGCAAGGAACAATTGCGTCGGTTGCAAGAAGAGGTGATCGAACTGGAAGAGTTGAAGACCGGTGTATCCATTACCGATCTGGGTCTCAACGATTTTCGGATGGACTTGCTCAACTACATCAAATCCCACGGTGACTTAAGTAATGTACCGAGTGGGATGCACGCCGTCGTGCCTGCCAATCCCAACATGGGGCTCCGACCCGGGGTGATTTTCACGCTGCGCAATCGCAACACTGATATTGGCATTAATCAGCACAATAGGTTACATCCCTACTACCTCGTGTACATCGATAGCAAAGGAGAGGTCGTCCACGATCATACCGAAATCAAGCGCCTGCTCGATCTGGTTAGAACCTGCTGTAAAGGGCAGGATCACCCTATAGCGGCAGTGTGTGAGCGTTTCAATCAAAATACTGCCGATGGGCGTAAGATGCAGGCTTATTCTGACCTTCTGGGCTCATCCATTCGCTCAATGATCGAGGTAAAGGAAGAGAAAGATTTAGACAGCCTCTTTGCGGGTGGCAAGACCACGGCACTGACCAATACCATCTCCGGTCTGGATGACTTCGAGCTCATCAGTTTCCTCGTTATCCAGGAGGAGCAATGAACCCAAACGCCAGCTGTCAGCATCCCGCCCTAATTGCTTACCCCAAACAGGCCGCGTTTGGCCGTGTGTTGCCAAAAAACAAGATCTACGAACACAGCAGAGCGAACGCCCGGCTCAAAGAGTTGTTCGTCGAACAAGTAGAGCAGATCATCTGGCAATACAAGCTAGCGCCGGACACCATCAATCTGCCGTCCCGCTCAGCAGTTCCTGAAATCCAAGTATTCACCATTCAACTTAAAACTTCAGAATTGCACCAAGATGTGTTGCGCTGTATCGACGGTGTAGTGCCTTTCCCCATCATCTTCGAGCTGCATCAGGGGGAAGGAGAACAAGCGCAGACCCAAGTAGTCGCTGCGTACAAACGCCCGGCCATGTCAGGCCGAATTGCGAGTGGAAATATGGACACTAGCAATTGGGTGCTATCAGATTACTTTGCAACCAACTGGTTACCAGCGGCAGAAGAACGTTCTTCTCTGCCACTGAGTATTGATATGGCGGTACTATACGAGGCATTGCTACAACGCTTGCTCCCACTAAAAGCCCGATCACAAGAGACACTGGTCGATCTAATTGCCCGAGTGGAACAAGTTGCAACTAAGCGCCGTGCGATTGATAAGGCCCAAGCTCGTATGGCACGAGAGAAACAGTTTAACCGCCGGGTAGAGCTCAATATGCAATTGCGGCAACTAAAAATCGAACTTGAAGAACTGACCGGTAGGAGTAATGCATGATGCAGAGCCTGAATGAGGAATCGCGTAATCACATCGAGCTGGTCGCAGGCGAAGCGTTGATGCAACTGGCAAGCATTTCTGAAACAGCCAAGCGCAAGCTGCGGGATGGACGGCGACAGGGTTTTGATGCATTGGCGAACATAAACACAATGACATCCAGCTCCGCCATTCAAAAAATGGATAACATCAGTCAGTCGAACCGCGACAGCTATCAAGTACTTATGGCTGAGCCGGCCATCGCCCGCGTTGTAGTAGTTGATGAAGATGGAAATGAGAAAACCTACTACATATGCCGTACAACACCGGTATCAGGTTTTCCCACTTTAGCCAGCTACCGTGCACCTGTTGGGCGATTGGCATCATTGGCAATTGGCACAGAATTCACGCTTCCCAATGGTACTGTTGTTCAAGTTCTTGAGCGAACCCAGCTCCGGCCCAATTTGCGCGATGACGAATGGGACTCTAAAGACACAACCATTGAGGCCGAACATTTTGGGCCTTTCACTATCGAGTCACTGCGTGCTTTGCTGACCGAGGTTGCGGGCGAGGATGTAACCGAAGACATTATTGGCCAGTTACTGGCAGAGGAAACAGCTAAGGCCAACATCATCGACGGCGTCCGCCGTAGTGTCATCACTAAAATGGGGTTACGAGATCAGCCAATCCTAGATCAATACCAAGACGAGATTTTTCGCCTCCCTCTCGACAAGCGCCTGCTGATTCTGGGACCACCAGGAACAGGAAAAACGACAACCCTGATCCGCCGCATAGGCCAAAAGCTCGACACGGCCTTTCTGGGTGAAGATGAACTCCGCTTGGTGGAAGCTGTCGCATCAGCCCAAGGCATAGCGCACGCCAACAGCTGGCTTATGTTTACGCCGACCGAGTTACTCAAGCAATATCTCAAGGAAGCTTTTGCTCGTGAAGGTGTACCAGCCTCGGACCTGCACATCAGAACATGGCAAGACTATCGACGCGAGCTGGCACGAAACGCATTTGGAGTCCTCAGAACAGCCTCTGGCGGCGGTACTTTTGTCCTGAAAGACGGATTACTCAGCCTGAGCGAAGCCGCTGTAGAGCGTCCCATCCAATGGTTTGATGATTTCGACGCTTGGCAACACAAGGTATATATACAGGAGCTGCATAATGCTGCTACCCAGCTACACCATGCCAAGTCTACTGAGGTGCGGAATCTCGGTGCTCGTCTGCAAGATATCTTGTCACGGGCGGCCGCTGGGGCAAAAGTTACCATCTTCGGCTCATTGGTTGCAGAGGTTGCCACAGTACAGGCACTCGTCAGCACTCTGAAGGAAGGCTCCGACGCCAAGATCAGGAGGGCCCTCAATCTTCAGCTCAATCGCAACCGAGCATTCCTGGATGAATTAGGCCTCGTGATTGACAGCATACATAAAGCACAAGTAACTGATTTTGAGGACTTGGACGATCCAGATTCTGATGAGGAAGAGGATGTCACCGCCTCCCGTACTGGCAGTGCAGCAGCACTAAATGCTTACATGCAAGCTGTGCGAGCCCAAGCTCGGGCAGCAGCATCACAGCGAACTCTCAGCAAGACATCCCGAAACGGAAAAATTATTGAGTGGTTGGAGGATCGCGGGCTAACGGAGGCGGATCGCGACGAGCTGGGCGCTAGTCTGCTAGTGCAAGCAAGTGCCCGCCGCTTCGTCAATCCAGTCAAAAGCTACCTAGACGGTATCCCAAAGCGCTACAGAGCATTCAGACGCGAACGCCAACTGGCAAACACTTGGTATCGTCACCAAGGCTTCGAAGCTCGCGATATCCACCCGCTGGAATTGGATATCGTCTTGCTCGCAATCTTGCGCGCGGCAACCGGCCTTATTAGTGGGCCCAACGTTCTGCGCGATATCGACAGTCCCGCATGGTCATCACTCAAGCCTATTTTGAGTTATTATCGCAACCAGATCCTAGTGGATGAGGCGACGGACTTCTCACCGATACAGCTTGCGAGCATGGCGGCACTGGCGCACCCTCGGCTGCGCTCATTCTTTGCTTGTGGTGACTTCAATCAGCGTCTGACCACTTGGGGTGCACGCTCCTCTGACGACTTGAAGTGGATATTCACCGATTTTGATATCAAAGAGATAACCGTTTCCTACCGGCAGAGCAAACAGCTCAACGAGCTGGCCAGCGCGATGCTCCGTGCCGTCGGTGGTCCCGAGCAAAACGCTAGCTTGCCTATGCACATGGACTGCGTAGGAGTCGCACCAACACTGCTAGAACACGCCAGCAACATAGAAACCACGGTTGCCTGGTTAGCAGATCGCATTCGAGAAATTGATCGCTTTGTCGACCCATTGCCATTGCCATCCACAGCCATTTTTGTGAACTCAGAGGCAGAGGTTGCCCTGGTGGCTGAAGCACTCAACACTGCCTTGGCAGATCACAACATCCCTGTGCTCGCATGTCGTGAGGGCCAGGCAGTAGGACAAGAAAGTAACGTGCGCGTATTCGACATCAAGCACATCAAAGGACTGGAATTCGAGGCTGTGTTCTTTGTCGGCATTGACCAGCTCGCCACACTCCACCCATCACTGTTCGACAAATACCTATATGTCGGTACCACTCGAGCAGCTACCTATCTGGGAGTGACTTGTTGGGGCGCTTTGCCATCCGCGATCGATAGCTTACGTGCGCACTTTTGCCAAGGCTGGCAGCAAGGCGACTGACGTGAACAACTTGAATAATTGAAACGCCGAGCATGTTTCGGAAGAAAGCACGGCGAGAGAGAGAAACATGGAAAAAATGAAAATGCACTCCCCCAATATGACCCAAGAAAACATCGCTCGCCTGCGTGAGTTGTTCCCGGGCTGCGTGACTGAGGCACAAGGCAAGGATGGCGCTGTTAAGCTGGCGGTGGACTTCGACCAGCTTCGTCAAGAGCTGGCTGACTCGATCGTCGAGGGGCCACAGGAGCGTTATCACCTCAACTGGCCAGGAAAACGAGAAGCGCTGCTGACAGCCAATGCCCCTATAGCAAAAACGCTGCGCCCCTGCCGTGATGAGAGCGTGGAGTTCGATACCACCAAGAACCTGTTTATCGAGGGGGATAACCTCGATGCACTAAAGCTGTTGCAAGAGACTTATCTGGGCAAGGTCAAGATGATCTACATCGACCCACCATACAACACAGGTAAAGACTTCATCTATAAGGATGATTTCAGCACAGATGTCGGCGACTATCTGCAACAGTCTAATCAAGCTGACTCTGATGGGGGGCGACTGGTTTCGAACACCGAGGCAAACGGACGTTTCCATTCCGACTGGTTAAGTATGATCTACCCTCGACTGAAACTAGCGCGCAACTTGCTGCGAGAAGATGGCGTGATATTCATTTCAATTGACGACAACGAGGCCAGCAACCTTCGCAAGGTGTGCGATGAGGTTTTCGGAGAAAAAAGCTTCATAGGTCAGATTGTTTGGCAGCGTTCCAAGAAGGGTGACTCAAAGCTCATCGCAAAAGTCCACGAATACATCCTGTGCTACGTCCGAGACAAAGACTCCGTCCTTGCGAGTGGAATCTGGCGGCGCCCCAAAGAAGGAGCCGAGCAGGTGCTGTCCAAGTATGCTGAGCTAAGAACCAGCTTGGGAGCCAACCACGCAGCTATCCGGGCCGAAATGCAGGCTTGGTACAAACAACTGTCCAATGACGATCCTCGCAAGGCCCACAAACACTATAACTGGTCTGATGACCGTGGGCTGTACTTCGCGGATAACTTTGCTGGTCCGGATGACGGTCGCGAGTCTCGGCCGCGTCACGACATCTTTCACCCGATCACCGGGAAGTCGTGCAAGAAGCCGTCAACTGGTTGGCGGTGGGATGAAGAGAAGACCAAATGGGCATTAGCCCAAACCCCGCCACGCATTCACTTTGGCCCTGATGAGACGACGATCCCGACGCGGAAGAGTTACTTGTTTGAGATCGATAGCGAGCCGTACTCGTCCGTGTTCTATCGCGACGGACGCTCTGCCACGCTCGAGGTTGAAGAGCTCGTTGGAAAAGGCTGGTTCCCTTTCCCGAAGAACACCGATGTACTGACCGAGTTGATCGAGCTGGTCACCAAACCCGACGACATCATTCTTGACTTCTTTGCAGGATCAGGCTCAACAGGGCACGCTGTTATGAAGGTGAATCAGGTGCATGGGTCTATGCGGCGCTTCATCTTAGCCCAGATCCCAGAGGAAACCGGACGAACCGGCTACGCTACAATTGCAGAAATTACCAAGACGCGGTTGCAGGAGGCTGGAAAGAAGATAGCCCTAGCAGTAGGTCCAACGGGCATGGGCTTCCGCGTCCTGAAGATCGACTCCTCAAATATGGCCGACGTTTACTACACACCCGATACGCTGGATATGGCTACTCTCGATCTCTTTGTGGAGAACATCAAGCCGGACCGGACGTCAGAAGATTTGCTGTTCCAAGTAATGTTGGATTGGGGCGTTGATTTGGCCTTACCGATCACCAGAGAGGTAATCCAAGGCAAAGAGGTGTTGTTTGTCGATGGCAATGACACCCAGATGGCACTAGCAGCTTGCTTCAACGCCAACGGCGGTATCGATGAAGCGTTTGTGAAAGAACTGGCCAAGCGTCAGCCGCTGCGGGTTGTGTTCCGTGATTCAGGCTTTAACAGCAGTGCAGTCAAGATCAACGTTGAGCAAATCTTCAAGCTGCTGTCGCCCGCCACCGACGTCAAGTGTATCTAAGGTGTTGGTGATGATTCAGGCTGCACTGGAGGGGGGCTCTATGGCCCCAAGACTTTTTTGAAAGGTATCGCATGAAGCTCAAATTCAAACACCAACCTTACCAAGCCGCGGCCGTACAGGCAGTCATCGACGTATTTAAGGGGCAACCTCCAGCCTCCGCTGCGGCCATGAGCTATCGTATCGATCCCGGTAAAGCCAAGAAAGGAACGGATGATCTCTTCGCGGTGGGGGGAGGCTTCAAGAACGCCGATCTCATGCTTAACGATACTGTCTTGCTGGACAATATCCATCAGGTGCAGCGAGTTCAGAATTTGCCGCTTTCAGACGCCTTGGTCAAAACCAAGGTAGCCAATCTGAATCTCGACATCGAGATGGAAACCGGTACGGGCAAGACCTACTGCTACATCAAGACGATGTTTGAGCTCAATAAGCAGTACGGCTGGAGCAAGTTCATCATCGTCGTGCCCAGCATCGCCATTCGCGAAGGGGTCGCTAAGTCGCTTGAGATAACAGCAGATCACTTCTTGGAGAGTTATCAGAAAAAGGCTCGCTTCTTTATCTACAACTCGAAAGAACCGCATCATCTGGAGAGCTTCTCATCGGATGCAGGTATCAACGTGATGGTGATCAACGTACAAGCGTTCAATGCGACCGGCAAGGATAACCGCCGCATTTACGAAGTACTGGATGATTTCCAGTCGCGCCGCCCGATCGATGTGATCAGTGCCAATCGTCCCATTCTGATCCTGGATGAGCCGCAAAAGATGGAGGGTGGTAAGACCCTTGACTCACTGGTTAACTTTAACCCCTTGATGGTGCTGCGTTACTCCGCGACCCACAAGACCAATCACAACAAGATCCATCGTCTTGATGCGCTTGATGCCTATAACCAGAAGCTGGTGAAGAAGATTGCGGTGCGCGGTATCTCGGTCAAAGGATTGGCTGGTACCAATGCTTACCTTTATTTACAGTCCATTGAGATTTCCAGCCAAAAGCCGCCAGTCGCTGTTGTGGAGTTCGAGCAAAAACTGGCCGGTGGCGATATCAAGCGGGTCACTCGAAAGTTGGGTAAGGGCGACAACCTGTTCGATCTGTCTAATGAACTTGAGCAGTATCGGGATGGGTTCGTGGTATCCGATATTAATGCCAACGCTGACACTCTGAGCTTTACCAATGGTGTCGAACTGACGGTCGGCGATGCCATTGGCGATGTGGATGAAACGACGCTGCGCCGCATTCAAATCCGCGAAGCCATTAAGGCCCACTTCGACAAAGAAATCGTGCTGTTCAAGAAGGGAGTGAAGGTCCTAACACTTTTCTTTATCGACGAAGTGGCCAAGTATCGCGATTACAGTGCCAGCGATGAGAAAGGGGTATATGCCCGTATCTTTGAAGAAGAGTATGCGCTCTATCTTAAAGACCTGCTGCGCTATGAGACCCCCTACACCGATTATCTGAAAGGCATTCAGGCAGAGAAGACCCATAACGGCTATTTCTCTATAGATAAGAAGACCAAGCGCGCTGTTGATTCCAAGGTTGCTTCTCGCGGTGAAAATGCGGGCCAGTCCGATGATGTAGATGCCTACGATCTGATTCTCAAAGATAAGGAGCGGCTCTTGTCACTAGCTGAGCCGGTACGTTTTATCTTCTCACACTCAGCCTTGCGTGAGGGTTGGGACAACCCCAACGTCTTTGTGATCTGTTTCCTAAAACATCCGGATTACAACAATGTCGTCACTCGTCGCCAGGAAGTAGGACGTGGTTTGCGTTTGTCAGTGAATCAGGATGGCAGCCGCATGGATCATCCGTCCACAGTTCACGATGTGAACGTGCTGACCGTGGTGGCCAGTGAGAGCTACACAGAATTCGTGGCTGCACTGCAAAAGGACATCAGCGATTCGCTTTCAGAGCGACCACGTATTGCGGATAAGGCATTCTTCATCGGCAAGATAGTAGTAACAGCAGCTGGCCCCATTACCGTCACAGAAGACCAAGCAGCCGATATTGAGTTCTATCTGATACAAAACGGATACGTGGATAAGAAACGCAACGTGACCGAGAAGTATCACCAAGACAAAAAAAATGATGCTTTGGCCAAGCTGCCAGACGACCTGAGCATGCTCGGTGAGCAGGTATTTAAACTGGTGGACAGTGTCTTTAGCGAGAGCCAGTTGCCTGATATTGGTGATGACCGTAAACCTAAGAAGAACCCGCTCAACGCAAACTTTGAGAAGAAGGAGTTTAAAGCTCTGTGGGAGCGCATCAATCGTAAAGCTGCCTATAGCGTCGATTTCAATTCTGATGAGTTGGTGCAGAAAACTATTGCTGTACTTAATAGCAAGGGCTCCGATGGCCTGAGGGTCACACCTTTGCAATACACCATCCAACAGGGTGAGCAGATAGCCTCGGTTACCTATGATGGCCTTCAGGAAGGTACAGCTTTTAAACTAAAGAGTACTGAAACGCAGGCCAACCAAACGTCTATCCATTCTCTGGTGAAATACGACCTGCTCGGCAAATTAGCAGAGGGGACGCAGCTCACTCGGCGCACTGTCGCACAGATGCTTAAGGGACTCGATGCTGATGTACTTGCTCAATTCAAGACCAACCCAGAAAGTTTTATTGCTGAGGCAGTTCGAATCATCAACGAACAGAAAGCTACGATAATTGTTGAGCACTTGACCTACGACCCAACTGAAGACAAATTCGAATTGGATATCTTCACTACCGGCCAGACCAAACAGGACTTTAGTAAGGCCGGAGAGAAGCTAAGGAGGCACATCTACGACTACGTGGTGACCGATTCCAACATCGAACGGGAATTTGTCAAAGAACTAGATACCAGTAACGAAGTAGTAGTCTACGCCAAGCTGCCACGTGGCTTCTTGATCCCGACTCCGGTCGGTGACTACAACCCTGATTGGGCTATTTCATTCAAGGAGGGGGCAGTCAAGCATATCTACTTCGTGGCCGAAACTAAGGGCTCAATATCATCTATGGACCTACGAGAGATCGAAAAAACCAAGATAAAATGCGCCCGTAAGTTCTTCGATGGAATGAACCGCCGCTTCGCTCCGGAAAATGTGAAATACGATGTTGTAGATAGTTTCGGGAAATTGATGGAAGTAGTGAAATGATGATGTTCACAGAGTATGATTTCTTCTACTGACCGATGAACTGATAAATATGAACAGCCAGACTGATATTATCAGTGTGGCTGTTCATTTATGAAGCAGTCGTTTTATTAAAATCCAATATATGGCGATAGCCAGCGCATCGACTTGCGCTTTAAATTTAAAAAAAGTATTTTGACTATCAAATATTTATAAAGCCAACATATTTCAAATACCTATAACCAGGTATACTGAGCAGGTATAGTTATTAATGGGCACCTGAGAATGGCGCCCTTTTACTTTGATATCAAATATTACATCGAGAATTTAATTAGCGATGTGATATAAATAACCTACAGCATCACTAACTTCATTTTCGAAACTTGTAGGCAAACACAGCACATCATCCAAGATAGGAGCTATAACATTTTTATTGATATCTTCACGAATACCACTTCTTGCATTTTCAGAGTATCCATTAATAAGAGCTAGCAAACTACACTCACCAGGATCGCTTACCCCTCTCCCTATAATGGAGATTAACATATGAACCCCATCTTCATACTTCTCATTATCATTCAAATACATTTTTGCAAGTTTATATGTTGCACCTAAATGAACACCATTACGAGAAGCCAACTCAAACGATTTAATTGCATCGTCCTTGTTCTTATCATGATGTAGTGCGATATAACCACGTCGATAGTTTATATCATCATCATAAAGACTTGGGAATTGACTAATGTAGGAATCCATAATTTCTTTACATTTATGTATATCTGCATTTACTCCATCACCAATGTGATAGATATATGCTAAACGACATAAAATTACTGGTTCTCCCGAACCAAGACATTGGCTATACCAAAATTCAGCTTTTTCAAGATCTTGAGAAACTATGCGCCCTTGTGCATAGTGAGTCCCCAGTACAAATTGAGCCTTGCTATCACCTGATTTAGCAAGCGAAATAAGCTCATCTAAAGATATGTCATCTAAATAAGTGCAATAAGGGACTTCTGTGTACTTCAATAACGTATAGTCGCTAACCCAAGAATACAGCAGGCTAGATATCTCACAAAGTTCAATGTCTATTTTACCAGCCCGGTAGCAACTCCAATACAATTTTGCCAATTGCAGATTGGCATTTTTTATTCCATGCTTAGACGCATAATCAAGCTGACTTCTTATATCTTTAATATCATTGAAAAATATATCTTTATACAATTCAAAATTTTCATGGTCATTCAGCAATGGCCAAAGATCACAAATCTCTTTCACAGATAGTAAATATTTCGCGGCAGGATAGTTTCCATATGCAGCAGATGCAAGCATCTCTAATCCATCGCTACAGTTCGCATCTTCATTTAACAGTATGATGCTGGCCTCGGGAATTCAGATAATAAGTGCGACACTCATGGATGAATGGCGAGAGGTGGCCAACTGCTGATTGGTGGTACCCTTCTGCTCGCCAAAGTAAAAGCAGTATCACCATGAGCTATCAGCAGTTGACCGAGGGGCAACGATACCAGTTATCGGTGCTTCGCGCACAGGGGATGTCCATCCTTGCCACCGCACGCGCCATTGGCGTTCATCGCTCCACCCTCTACCGGGAGCTGCGTCGTAACGCCGGGCCGCAGGGCTACCAGCCAGACAATGCGCATCAGCACGCCACCCACCGACGGGCCAGTGCGGCCAAATCTCGGCTATCTGCCGATGTCATCCAGTTTGTCGAGCTGACACTCGCCTGGTGGTGGAGCCCGGAGCAGATAAGCGCGGTGGGCAAGCAGATAGGCCTCATGGTGAGTCACGAGTGGATATACCGCCATGTGGCCGCCGACAAAGCCCGGGGTGGCCAGTTGTACCGCCATCTGCGCCAGGGCCACAAGCGCTACCGCAAGGGGGCGAGCAGCCTGCGTTCTCCCATCAAGGAAGCCCGCTCTATTGATGAACGGCCGGCTATCGTCGATAGCCGGGAGCGGCTCGGTGATTGGGAGGCGGACACGGTGCTGGGCAAGCAAGGCACAGGTGCACTGGTCACCCTGGTGGAGCGCAAGAGCCGGCTCTATCTGGTCAAGCGGGTCGCGAGCAAACAGGCTGGGGTGGTGCGGGATGCGATAATCGAGATGTTAACGCCCTACATCGAGCAGGTGCATACCATCACCTTTGACAACGGCGGCGAGTTTGCCGAACACAAGGCGATAGAGGAAGCGCTGGGTGCCGAGACTTACTTTGCGCACCCTTACTCTTCGTGGGAGCGCGGTCTGAACGAGAACAGCAATGGGCTGTTGAGGCAGTTTATCCCAAAGGGAACAGACCTGAGAGAGGTCACGGACGAGGATGTCAGGAGAGCGGAGCAGTGGCTCAACCTACGACCTCGGAAATGTCTCGGATTCAGGCAGCCTGTCAAGGTATTCGAAGAGTACCGTCAGGCGGCATAGGCGAGTGTCGCACTTCGAAGTTGAATTCGCG